>NZ_JBINJD010000053.1:0-30060 GCF_043951915.1 Alienimonas sp. DA493
TGCTGGAGTGCCAGAACAACGTCAAGAACATCACCCTGGCCCTCACCAACAAGGCCACCGGCGACAGCGGCAAGCTGCCCCACATCCGCGACGGCATCTTCCGAACCGGCAGCCGGGCGAACGCCGGCCTGGGCGCCTACCGCACCTGGCCGCGGGTGATCCTGCCGCAGATGGACGCGCGGGGGCAGGACCGGTCCCTCAGCAGCCTTGAGGAGTTGCACTTGAACGGGACGGCCCAACAACTCGCAGACCGCTCCAATGCTCTCGGCCTCGGCACCGGTCAGATCCAGAGCTACGTCTGTCCGGACGACACGGCGAACGACATCAAGGACTTCGGGTTGAGCTACCGCGTGAACGCCGGATACTTCGCGGACAGCATCTCGCCCAACGTGGACGGCTCGGGCGGGAACGCCGGCAGCCATCTTCCGAACTTCTACAACTGGTCGGTCGCGGGGGTCGACGTACCGGACGACGTCGGGACGCATCTCAAATCCGGCGTCATGCACAACCCGATTCAGGGGGACCTCGCCGCCGTCGACTCGCTCAGCGGCGCGCAAGTCGGGGCGCCGGCGCAGTTGACGCTGGACCAGATCGGCAACTGGGACGGGACCACGAACACCCTGTGGATTTCTGAGAACACGACGGCGGCCAACTGGCTCAACGACGACACGTTCGGCCTGGCGTTCGGCGCGATCATCCCGGACGACCAACAGGCAGTGGCGTTCCCGGGCGAAGCCGCGCCCGCGGCGCCCTACGGGACGTTTACCGAGGCGGGAAAACCGAACGTGAAGTTCAACGACGGCGTGAAGCGTCCGATCCCGGCGTCGGAGCACTCCGGGGGCGCCATCACGGTTGGGTTCTGCGACGGCCGGGCCACCAAGATCAGCGACAGCATCAGCCGCGAGATCTACCTCAAGCTGCTCTCCAGCGGCGGGTCGCGGCTCACCTACCCGCGGACGAACGCCGTGGCCGCGGCCTTGCAGGGGACCCCGCTGCAATCCCCGGTGAGCGCCTCGGACTACGACTGACAGGCCTGCGGCTTGCGACCGAAAGGTCTCGCGGGGGCGGTCTGCGGATTCCGGTGACGCCGAATCGGTCGGCGTCAGAATTCGGCGAAACTCTTCGTGGTAGAAGCTTGGGCGCTTGCACCGCCTTCGGCCCCGCTTACCGTCACGGTCCGGCGGTTTCCCGACCCTAATCAGTCCCCGTCGCGGAGGTGTCCGGTCGCCCGTTGCGTCAATCCTCACGACCTAGTTCCATGGCGACCGATCTCCCGCCGCTGTCGGTGAAGTCGGTCGCCGCCTTACGTCATGCTCGACGGCCGCGTTTCGGCGGACAGGACGGCGGCGGAAAACTGCGGGGGGCCGAGTGACCGCCCCCGCCCCGCCGGTCGACGCAGTCGGCTCGTCGCTTCCCGGTCCCCGACCGGCCGTCCCCGCCTCCGCGGTCGCGCCGGGGGGAGCAGAGGTCGTCGGCCCGGCCCCCCCGCCCTCCCCGTTCGATCCGCCGCCGCAGCGGTCCGGAGCGGCGGTCCGGGGGGGGGCGGTGGCGATCGCCGGTCAGGGCGCGAAGACGGCCGTCCGGCTGATCGGCACTGTGGTGCTCGCCCGACTGCTGACCCCGGCAGATTTTGGCCTGGTGGCGATGGTGACGGTGATCACCGGCTTCGTGGGCATGTTCACCGACGTCGGCCTGTCCGCCGCCACGGTGCAACGCCCGCGGGTGACGCACGAGCAGGTCAGCACGCTGTTCTGGCTGAACGTCGCCCTCGGCTGCGGTCTGGCCGCTTTGACGGCCGCCTCCGCCCCGCTGATCGCTTGGTTCTACGACGAGCCCCGGCTGACGTGGATGACCGTCGCGTTGGCCGGCACGTTCGTGCTCGCCGGCCTCACCGTCCAGCACCAAGCCCTACTGCAACGGCGGATGCAATTCGTGACGGTGACGTGGATCGGCATCGCCGCCCAATGCGTAGGTACGGCCGTGGCCGTGGGCACGAGTTGGCAGGGCTGGGGGCCTTGGTCGCTAATCGTCATGAGCGTGACGAGCGGCGCGGTCACGTTGCTCGCGAACTGGGCGTGCAGCGGTTGGCTGCCGGGGCGCCCGGTACGCGGGTGCGGGGCCGGGGGGATGCTGAAGTTCGGGGGGTGGCTGACGGGGTTTCAGTTCTTGAACTACGGCATCCGGAATGGCGACAACCTTCTGATCGGCGCCTTTCTGGGCGCCGGACCGCTGGGGCTTTACTCCCGAGCCTACGGTTTGCTGATGCTGCCCCTTTCGCAGGTGTTCGGGCCGGTTTCGAAAGTCGCGCTGCCGGCTCTCAGCCGCTTGTCGGAACGCCCTTCGGCGTATCGGGACCAGTACCGGCAACTCCTCCGCCCGCTGGTCACCCTGTCGGTCCCGATTATCGTGCTGTCCATCGTCGGCGCAGGCGAAATCATCCGGATCCTGCTGGGCCCGGATTGGACGGCCGCTGAATCGGTGTTTCGAATTTTAGCCGTCGGCGGACTCGCCCAGCCGATCGCCAGCACCGCCGGCTGGCTCTTCGTCACCTCCGGCCACCCGAAGCGCCATCTTATGTGGGCAGCCGTTGCGTCCCCCGTGTTCCTGCTCGGATTTGCGGCGGGCTTGCCGTTCGGGATCACCGGGGTCGCCGTCGCGTTCGCGATCACCGCGACTTTCAATGCGGCGGGGTCGCTGTGGTACGCCTGCCGGTTCAGCCACATTGAGATCGACGACGTCGTCCAAGCCTGTTGGGGCGCTTACGCCCTGGGGTGCGTCGGCGGGACGGCGGCGTTCCTGGCGGCCGCCGCGTTACCGCCGGTCTGGCCCGCCTCGGTCCTGCTGGCCGTTAAGTGCGTCGCTTACGGCCTCGTATTCGGCGGAGCTTTTCTCATATCGCCCGGTCTGCGGACGGAGTGGACGGAGCTTTTCCGACACCTGCGCCCCCAATCCGCGCCGGCGACCCCGTTATCCTAACGACGTCCTCAGGCGCCGCCGTCGCGGCGAAGATTTTTAAGATACGCAACCCATGCCCACGCAATCGCTCCTCGTGACCGGCGGCGCCGGCTTCATCGGATCTCACGTGGCTCGCCGCCTCCTGACGCGAGAGGACTGCCGCGTGGTGGTCTTGGACGATCTCTCCGGTGGGAGCTTCGACAACCTCCCCGACCACCCGCGGCTGAGAAAAGTCGAAGGGTCGATTTGCGACGCGCCGCTCGTGGAGCGGCTGTTTCGGGAGGAACAGTTCCGCGACGTCTATCACCTCGCCGCCTACGCGGCGGAGGGGCTGAGCCACTTTATCCGACGGTTCAACTATCAGAACAACGTCGTCGGCAGCATGAACCTGATCAACGAATCGATCCGCACGGGCGTACGGTGCTTTGTGTTCACCAGCTCGATCGCGGTGTACGGCACCGGGCGGGTGCCGTTGACGGAGGACATGGTCCCGCGGCCGGAGGATCCCTACGGGGTCGCGAAATACGCCGTAGAGTTAGATCTCGCGGCGGCGAAGCACGTACACGACCTGGACTACGTCGTCTTCCGGCCGCACAACGTCTACGGCGAATACCAGAACACGGGCGACAAATACCGGAACGTCGTCGGCATCTTTATGAATCAGATCCTCCGCGGCGAGCCGATGACGATTTTCGGCGACGGCGAGCAGCAGCGAGCCTTCAGCTACGTCGAGGATATTCTCAATCCCATTCTCGCCGCCCCGGACACGCCGGCCGCGTTCGGCCGGGCGTTTAATATCGGCGCGGACGAGCCCTACTCGGTGAACGTGCTCGCCCGCCAAGTCGCCGCCGCGATGGGCGTGCCGGACCATCCGGTCGTCCATCTGCCGCCGCGGAAGGAGGTTGTCGTGGCCTTCAGCGACCACTCGAACGTCTACGAAGTGTTCGGGCATCAGCCGCAGACGGCATTGCAAGCGGGCCTCGACCGCATGGCAGGCTGGGTCCGCGAGGTGGGCCCGCGGGCGAGCCGGGAGTTCGAGGGGATCGAGGTGCACGCGAACTTGCCGGACTCGTGGCGCGCCGTGGTGGCGAAGGAGGGCCAATGACGCTTCCCGCAAAGTCGCCGCACGCCGGCCGCGTCACGGCGGACTCGACCGAGGCCGCGTGCGAGGCGATCGAGGAACGACCGGTTGAGGCCGCCCCGCGACGCCACAATCCGCTCGCCTACCAAGGAGGTCGTCCGGACATCGTAAGGCACCTCCGGGGCCCGCGCCGCGTTTTAGACGTCGGCTGCAACGGGGGCGCAGTCGCGCGGCAGATCCGCGAGCGGGATCCAAACGCCCGCGTTTGGGGCATCGAGTGGAACGTCGACGCCCTGGCCGCCGCCGAACCGGTCTTGGAAGCGGGTTTTCGGGTCGACCTGGAGGATCGGGAAGCGTTGCGGGCGGCGTTGCGGGGGCTGACCTTCGACGCCGTGATCGCCGGGGACGTGCTGGAGCACCTTTCCGATCCTTGGGGGGTCCTGGAAGACCTGTTCCGCCATGTCGCGGCCGGCGGCGTCGTCCTCATTTCGCTGCCGAACGTCGGCCGCTGGGAGTTGATCGCCCACCTCGCCCGGCAACGGTGGCCGGTCGAAGATCGGGGGGTGTTCGACCGCACGCACCGACGCTTCTTCATGAAGAACGACCTGCCGGGCCTCGCGCCCGCGGGCGGGCGGCTGCGCATCCTGGCTCGGAACTACCGCATTCGAGAGCGCGGACGCGGTCGCGCTGATCGCTTCCTGCTTCCCGTGCTGCGAAGGATTCCGCGACTGCGGGAGTTGTTCGTGTTTCAGTACATCCTTGAGGTACGGCGCGAGGCCGACGCCGGAGGCCCGGCGTGTTGATTTCCCTGTTCGTCCACGACCTCTGCTCCAACCCGATCGTCCGGGCGGCCCCGATCGGGGCGGCGCTGGAGCGGCTGGGGCATCAGGTGGAGGTCGTCGGCTGCGTGCGACCGGGGGTCGGCGTATACGCTCCCTACGCGCAGCGGTTCCCCTATAAGACGGCGGTGCGGGAGTCCGCTTCGCCCAACCGACGCGATCCCGGACTGGAGCGGGAGTTGGCGGCGCTGGCGACGGGCGACGTGATTTATTCGTTCAAACCCCTTTACACGACCTTCGCGCCGGCGTTGCGGGCTTCCGGCCTCGGTCGTTCCCGCCCGCTTCTCCTCGACGTCGAGGACGACGAGACGCTCGGCATCGAACGGCGCGGGTGGCAGGGAACGGTCCAGCGCCTCCTGGACCGCGATGTTCCCCGACAACCGCGGCTGGAACTGCTGCGGTTGTTCTTGAGATGCTGCGCGGGCGTCACCGTTTCCAGTTCCGGCCTTCAACGACGTTACGGCGGGGACATCGTGTTGCACGGGCCGGACGCGACGGTATTCGACCCGACCCTGGAACGCCTGGATCCGCGGCGGTGTCGCGTGCAGTTGGGCCTGCCCGAGGAGGGACCGTTGGCCCTGTTCGCCGGTAAACCGGTCCCGCACAAGGGCCTGAAGCGCCTCGTGGAGGCCGTGGGTCGATCCGCCGAGGGATGGCGGTTGGCGCTGGCGGGCAATCCCGGCGACGCGGAGTTCCAAGAGGCGAAACGGACGCTGGGGGACCGGTGCCTCCTGTTGGGGCTGCTTCCGAACGAGCGGATGCCCGCGTTGTTAGCGGCCGTCGACGCCGTGCCCGTGCCGCAGGAACGAACCCCGTACGCGGCCGCTCAGATCCCGGCGAAGCTGTTGGAAGCCATGGCGATGTCCAAAGCGGTGATCGTGAGCCGCGTCGGGGATCTTCCGCAGATCGTCGGGGAAACGGCCGAGTCGCCCCGCGGCTGGGTCTGCGAACCGGGGGATGCGGAAAGTCTCGCCCGCGCTCTCGACGAGATCGTCGCCGCCCCGGATGAACGGAATCGTCGTCAGGCGGCGGCTCGCCGATTCTTCCTCGCGTCCGCGAGCGTTGACGCCGTCGCGACACGCCTCCGGCCCATAATGGCGTCGGTCGGACGGCGAAAGTGAGCCTCGCCCCGGCCGTTTCCGTCGTCGTCCCGACCTATCGCCGGGCCGATCTGGTCTGCGACACGCTGGACAGCGTCTATGCCCAGACGCACCGGCCCGTGGAATTGATCGTGGTGGACGACGGCAGCGGAGACGACACCCCCGCCGTCGTGCGAGACTGGCTGGCCCGACGCCCGAACGACCCGGCCAGCGGGTGGACCGGAACGCTCGTCGAACAGCCCAACGCCGGCGCCCCCGCCGCACGGAATCGCGGCTTTCGCGAATCGAGCGGAGAGTTGGTGCAGTTTTTCGACAGCGACGACCTGATGCATCCGGAGAAGCTCGCGCGCCAGTGCGCGGCGTTGGCTGCCGCCCCCGTCGCCGAGGCGTGCCTCTGTTACGCCGGGGCGTTTAAAGACTTCCCGGACTGGTCCGTCCCCCCGAGTTCGGGGCTGCGACCGTGGACGGCCGGGGAAGTCGTGCGGGGGCGGTCGCTGGTCCCCAGTTGCGTGCTGCTGCGGCGGTCGGCGGTCGACCGAGTTGGGCCGTGGGACGAAACGCTGGTGAAGTTCCAAGATTGGGACTACTTCGTACGGCTCGTCCTTGCCGGAACGACAGCGGTGCGGGTGCCGGACGTGTTGGCGCTGAACCGAACGGCCGGTGACCGAATCGGCGGGCGGTTCGACTCCAAAATCCTGCGGGCGCCACGCAGCCTGCGGGATCGACTGCGGGTCCGCCCGTCGACGCCGGACGCGGACGCGATGTGGGACGGTTTAGCGCGCTTTCTGGTCGGCTTGTCCCTCACAGCCGCCGCCGCCGGCGCGACCGCGACCGCCCGCGAAGCGGCCGAACTGGCTTGGTCCTGCCGCGCGACGTGGTCCCGCCGGGCCGCGGCCGCGGCGCTGGCGGTCGGCCTCAGGACGCCGGGACCGGCTCGGACCGTCGCACCGCTCCTCGCCCGGCTGCCCAAGCTGACGCGTTTCGCGGCCGGTTTCCGACGTCAGATCTCGTGAGCGGTTCCCCGCCCCGCCGGGTTCTGCACGTCGTTCAAACCTGGGCCGACGGCGGGACCGAACGCTACGTCGCCGACCTCGGGACGTATCTCGCGACCGAGACGCCCTGGACGCCGGAGCTCTGCGTCGTCCGGGCCGCTCCGCCGGCCCCGGCGGCCGCGTCCGCCTTCGCCGCCGTCGAACGCGTGTCGAACGCTTGGCGCCTCGTTGATTTGCTGCGTCGCACTCAGCCGGCGGTCGTGCATCTCCATCTCTACACCGCTCTGCTGCCGGCGGCGCTGACCTGCCGGGCGGCGGGGACGCGTCCCCTCGTCCATCTGCACCAGCCGCTGTCCGCCTGGAACGCCCGGCACCGGCTGGCCTGGCAGGCCGCGGTGCGTCTGGCGGGGCACGTCACCGCGGGGTCGACCGCCGTGCTGACCGGCGCCGGGTTCCTATCGGACAATCCCGCGGCCACGCGGGTGCCGGCTCCCGTGACCGTGCCCCGTCCCGCTCCACCGCGTCCGCCGACGGACCCGCTTCGGCCGTTCGTCATCGCCGGCGTCGGGCGGCTGTCTGCCGAAAAGGACTGGCCCACACTGCTGAGGGCGCTGCCGCGGGTGATTGCCGAAGCCGGCGGCCGCGCCGTTCGATTCGTCCACGCCGGCGGCGGGGAGCGAGCCGCACAATTTCACGCCGTTGTCCGGGAACTCGGGCTGACGGAGGTCGTCGACGCCCGCGGCCCGGTGCCGCACGCCACGATCGCCGCAATCTTGGACGCCGCGGATCTGTTCGTGCTGCCGAGCCGGTTCGAAGGCTTGGGCATCGCCCCTCTGGAGGCGATGGCGCGCGGCGTGCCGGTCCTCGTGGCCGACTTCCCGGCCGCAGACGATTACATCCTCGGTCCGCCGGGCGAAGAAACCGGCCACACCTTCCCCCGCGGCGACGCGAACGCCTGCGCGGATCGGATCCTCTGGCACCTGCGGAATCCCGGGGAGAGCGCCGCGGTGGGCCGACGGGGGCGGATCTTCGCGGCGGAGCGCTTCACCCCCGCGGCGACGTTCGGAATGCTGCCGGCGATCTACGAAACGCTGGCGACCGACGCCCCCGCCGCGGCCAGGAACTCCTCGGCCGATTCGGTCCGGAGGAACAGATAGTCGCACTTGGAAAGGTCCGCGTGGGGCTCGATGCCCGTCTGCGGGTCGATCGGCTCGACCACGCCGTCGTGCCGGGTCCGCCAGCAGCGGTAGCCCAGTTCCCGCATGTGCGCCAGCAGGCGATTCTGGCGGTCGGAGCGGAAGTCGTGCAGGGCGTCGGTGTCGTGGCCGGGTTCGAGGACCGGCAGGATTTCGCAGAACACCGGCGGGCGATCCCGTTTCAGCGTCTCCGTCAGGCCTGACATCACTTCGAGTTCGCCGCCCTCCACGTCCACCTTCACCGCGGCGAGCTTCTCGATCCCCAGCGAGTCCGCCACCGCGTCGCCACGCAACACGGCGACGTGAACGGTGCGGGTGTAGAAAGATTCGGGCCGGAACCCGTCCACGACGCTGGCGATCGCGCTGTGGTCGCCGTGATCGTGCAGCGTGAGCAGACCGTTGCGGTCGCTCAGCCCGGTCGGCACGATCGTGCAGCCGGACAGGTTGTTGGCGTCGACGAGACGGTGCAGGTAGTCCACGCAGGCGGCGTTCGGCTCGCAGCCGACGTAGCGCCGGCCGGGGTCGAGGGCGAGGACGTGCATCAGCGTCTGCCCCACGTTCGCCCCGACGTCCAGGAACGCCCCGGGCGCGCCCAGCGCCGCCCTCATCAGCGGCTCCCGCCACGGGTCGTTGCCGCCCGGCTGCGTGTTTCTCCAGCCGAGTTGTCCCCGCACCGGCACCCGGTACCGGCGCCCCGTCACGGTCGTGGCGGCGGTAAAGTTGAGCGCCCGGAGCGCCCCGACCTTGCGAGCGATGCGCATCGAGAGCGGCAGGCGGGACATGGGCGGGCGACGTCGGTGTCGGGGGGCGTTCCCCGGAAGTCTAAGTTAAAGTCGATCCAGCCGCCCCGGATCCGACCCGCCCGTTATGTCTGCCAACGTTCCGACCGGTCCGATCCGCCGCCTGCGGGCGCTGGCCAAGCGGGCGGCGATGGCGGTCGGGCTCAAACCCGACAGCGGTCTGCGGATCGCCCGCTTTCTTGAAACCTACTCCGCGGCCGTCACGGCTCGGGGGCCGCTGCGGTTCGTGCAGATCGGGGCCAACGACGGGGTGCGGAACGATCCGCTGTACCCGCTGATCGAGCGGGGCGGGTGGGAGGGGGTGTTGGTCGAGCCGGTCCCGGCCCTGTTCGAACGGCTCCGCCGGACCCACCGCGACCGCCCCGAGCTCACGTTGCTGAACGCGGCCGTGGCCCCGGAGGCCGGCAGCCGCCCGTTCTATCACCTGCCTGAGAGCGAAGGCCTGCCGATATGGGCCAACGGCTTGGGGTCCTTCCTGAAGGAGTCGCTGCTGACCCACGCGGACAAGATCCCCGACGTGGCGGACCGGATCGAGCGGATCGAAGTCCCCTGCGTCACCTATCGGACGATCTGCGAGGAGCGGGGCTGGGAGCGGGTGGACCTCGTGCACAGCGACACCGAGGGGTTCGACTTCGAGATCGTTCAATCGCTCGACTACGACCGCTTCCCGCCCGGCCTGCTGCTGTTCGAGTGGGTGCACCTGAATGGGGCGGACCGGGCCGCCTGCCGGCGGTTCCTTGAAGACCGCGGGTACGAGCCGCTCGCCGGCCACTGGGACGCGGTCGCCCTCCGGGACCCGGACGCCGCCGCCCCGGACGTGCGGGCCGCGTGGGACCGGCTGCGGGCGGGGCTTGCCCGGTACAACAGAGCGGCCCCGGCCGCATGAAGGTCGTCTTCGCGGACCGCTCGAACCCCGGGGGCATCTGGAACGTGCTGCACCCGATCGCGGAGGCCCTCCGCGACCGCGGGGACGAAGCGATCTGCGTCCGCTGGCGGGACCGCGAGGAGGCGTACGCGGAGGCGCCGGAGGGCGTCCGGGTCGTGCAGATCGACGTCCCCGCCCGGCGGGCCGGGGCGCGGGGGCAGGTCGACGCGGTCCGACAACTCGCCGCCTTCTCCAAGGACTTCGCGGCTCTACTGGAGCGCGAGCGGCCGGACGTGGTACACGCCAACTTCGTGCTGCCGGGGGCCGCGGCGCTCCGGGCGGCGAAGGCGGCCGGCGTGCCGCGGGTCGTGCTGACGCGGCACGAACTGTTCACGTCGCTGTCCGTCCCGCTGCGGGCGTTGGACCGGGCGACCCGGCGGCACGCGGACGCGGTGACGTTCGTTTCGAAGGCGACCGCCCGCTCCTACGGCTCGGCCGCCGAACCGTTCGATCCGGTCACCGGCGAACCGCCGCCGCGGGAGACGGTGATCTATAACGGGATCGACCTCACCGAGGTCGACGCCGCCCGCGCCGCCGCCGGACCGCGGGACGCGGACCGGATCGTCTGCGTCGGTCGGTTGGTCCCGGTGAAGGGGCAAGCCACGCTGCTGCGGGCTTTCGCGCGGCTCCTGCGGGACCGGCCGACGGCGCGGCTGGAACTGATCGGCGAGGGCCCGGAGCGGCCGGCGCTGGGACGGCTGGCGGAGGATCTCGACGTGGCCGACCGGACGCAATTCCTCGGCTGGCGGCCGCGGGCGGAGGTGATGCGAACCTTCGCCGAGGCCGGCTGCGTGGCGCTCCCCAGCGACGGCACGCAGGAGGGCTTCGGCCTGACCGCCGCCGAGGCCGCCGCCTGCGGGGCGGCGGTGGCCGCCAGCGACATCCCGGTCTTCCACGAAGTACTGGGCGAAGGAGAAGTCGAGAGGGCGAACGCAGAGTGGTTTCCCCCCGGCGACGCCGCGGCACTGGCGGAAGCTCTGGCGGCCTGCCTCGGACGATCGGCGCCGCCGGACCTGGCGGCGTCGGTCGCGGAGCGATTCTCGCTCGACCGGATGACCGCGGGCCACCTCGCCACTTACGATGCCGGACGTGCGGGGGCCGGGCGCCCGTCGGTCGACGTTCCGGCGTCGTGTCCGCCCAGCCGTTGACCTCTCACGTCGCCTCGCCCATGCGTCTCTCCCGGCTGAAACGCTTTGCGGTGAAAAGCGGCTTGTATAAGCCGGCGCGTCTCCTGCACCGACACGTGCTCCTCCGGCGTGACCTGGCGGACTTTCGCGGCGACCGGGCCTTTTTTCGGGAGTTGCTCGCCCCGGGCGACCTCTGCTTCGACGTCGGGGCGAACGCGGGCGCGAAGGCGGAGGCGCTGTGCGCGGCCGGCGCCCGAGTCGTCGCCTTCGAGCCGCAAGCGGAACTCGCCGACGAGATCCGCGCCCGCTGTCGGGGGTACGGGGGCCAGCTGCTCGACGTCCGCACCGCGGCGGTGGGCTCGGAAGTCGGACGAATGACGCTGACCGTCGGCCGGCCCGGCTCGGTGACGGCCAGCCTGCGACCGGAGAAGGAACAGGGCAACGCCGCCGACCGCGACCGGCTCAGCCGCGAGGTCCCCGTTACGACCCTCGAGACGGAGATCGAACGCTTCGGCGTCCCCGTCTACTGCAAAATCGACGTCGAGGGTTGGGAACGGGAAACGCTCGCCGGGCTGGCCCGTCCCGTCCGGTTTCTGTCGTTCGAATACCACCGGACGGACACGGCCGTCGCGGTCGGGTGTCTGGAACGCTTGGCGGAGTTGGGGGCGACGGACGCGGCGTTCTCCTCCCCGCGGCCGTTTCGCCTGACGACGGGGTGGACGCCCCTGCCGGAGTTCCGCAGTCGCTTTGAGAACGCGGTGGCGGACGGGCCGCCGTACGGAGAGGTGTTCGTGCGGACCGGCACGGACTGATCCGAGGGACCGGTCGGTTCATCTCCGCCGTTCACGTCGCATCCACGGCGGGCGCCGCCTCGGCGACGGGGCCGGATTGATCCCACGCCGACGGAAGCACGTCGTTGCGGCCCCGCTGGGCCGGCGGGACCTCGCCCGAGCGGACCGCCTCCAAAATGCGGGGCAGTTGCCGAAGGAACTGTGCGTCTTTGTGCACCGGGTGCAGCAGCCAGGCCTTCTCGGCGGTGAGGGCGAGGCACCTGCCGCCGGCCCGACCGACTCGGCGGTGCAGCAGGGCCTCCGGCGGGACCGGGTGGCGGAGGTTCAGCCACTTCCGCAGCCGACATTCCGCCGCCGCCCGCCCGCCGGTCAGCGGCAGGTACGGGGCGAGGCGATCCCGGTCCAGCAGCAGGCACCGGGTGCTGAACCAGTCGTGCAGGACGAACCCGTCCCCCCGCTCCAACGGCCGCCAGTATTCGGCAAACTCGTCGGGTCGATCGGGCCCGGACGGCGGGGCCTTGCGGCAGACTGCGGCGACCGCACGCGGCTCGGCCGCCAGCCGGCCCAGGGCCTCGGCGACCCAGTCGTAACCGGCGGCCTGGTGCAGCATCATATCCGCGTCGTAATGCAACACGTAGCGGGTCTCCGGCAGGCCGAATCCGGCGGCGTAGGAGATGAGGCCGTGCCCTAAATAATCGTGCGTCTCATGGGGGCGGACGGCGGAGCCGTAGTACTCCCGCCGCAGGGCCGCAACCTGCTCGTCGCCCGGCCTTAAGACCACCAGCTCGTCAAGGATCCCGGCCCGCTTCAGGTCGTGAACGGCGTCGAGCGTGTCGGCCACGCCCCTCTCGAACTCGGCGGGCGGGAACCGTTCGTCGGCGTCGAACCGGCCGGCGCTCTGGGGCCGGCAGGCGTCCAGCACGCCCAACACCGTCCGCACCCCGCCCCGGTGCCGCGCGACCAATTCGGGAACCGTCCGCGACAGGTACGCGAGGTCCCCGCGGGACAAATTGATCTGCAGGGTGACGGCGTCCGCGGCGGGCGGCATATTTGCAGCGGGGGATTGCACGGAGAACAGGCGACCGTGCGGGACGCCGCACCCGCCCCCCGCAGCTTACGCCGACGCAAACCGACCCGTCGGATTCCTCCGCCGCGGGGCGACAGTTCGGCAACGACTCCCGGCGGCAGGCGGTTGTCCCCGGTTGCACGACGTTACCCCCGGATTAGAATCGTTTGCAATTGCCGATCCCGGGCCGACGGCAGGATCCTCCGCGGGGCTGATTCCTCGCCCTGTTGAGCCGCGGAACATTCAGCGAGCTCCAGAGCACGCAGCCATGCTCGTGACCGACGCCGCCCCGCCCCGCACGAACGGCCCAGCGGCGGACGGTTTCCGCGGCGACGCCGATCGAAGAAATCGGGCGCCTGCCGGTTCCGCCGGAGTTCGTGCGGACGCACGGCCGCCGTCCCTGGCGCCGCGGCGCTGCGTCGGCTGATGCCCGCGCCCCCGCCGGACGTGACCGCCGTGATGGCGGTCTACAACGAAGAGCGGTACGTCGAGGGCGGCGTGCGGAGTCTGCTGGATCAAGATCTCCCGGACGGTCTGACGCTGGAAGTCGTCGCGGTAAGCGACGGGTCCACCGACGGCACCGGGGCGGTCCTCGATCGGCTGGCGGCGGAGGACGATCGCCTTCGCGTGTTTCACCGTCCGCGGTCGAATCAGGCGACCTGCCTGGCCTTCGCAGCCGAACAGGCCCGCGGGCGGTACGTCACGAACCTCGACGCCGACGACGAGGCCCTGCCCGGCCGGCTGGCGAAACAGGCGGCGTTCCTGGACGAGCATCCGAAGGTCGGCTGGCTGGGGACGGGGGAGCGGCGGGTCGATCAGGACTCCGGCGAGGCGACCGACCGCCTGCTGCCGACCGACGACGCGGCGATCCGCCGGCTCTCGGCCCGGTGCATCCCGTACGTCCACAGCAGCGTGATGTTCCGCCGGTCGCTGGTGGAGCGGGGCGTGAACTACGACCCCGAGCAGGCGTTCATGCAGGACTTTGAATTCTTTCTGCGGGCGGCCGCCGTTTGCGAGGTCGCCAACCTGCCCGAGGTATTGACCATGCGACGGATCCGCCGGGCGAGCTTCTACCAGTCGTCGCTCAAGAAGAGCCGTTACAACCGGCGGCTGTCCGTCCTCTCGGCCCGGGCGGTGCGGCAGTTCGGGCTGCCGGCGTGGTACCTGGCGTTCCCGGCGGCGCGACTGGGGTACATCTACACTCCGGAGTCCGTTCGCCGGACGCTGCGTCGGGTGGGCGGACTGACGGTTCGGCCCGCCGGCGGCGGTGAGCCGCGATGACTGACAAGTTCGATTCGCTCCTGCCGCTGATCCTCGTCGGGATCGGGGCCGCCGCGGCGCTCTTCGTTTTCCTGGCGAAGAACCCGCTGCGGGGCATTTATTTTTATCTCTTCTCGTGCGCGATCCTGCTGGCTCCCGAGTTGCCGGTGGTGCGGGAGAAGCTGACCGGCGCCGAAGCGGTCTTCGCCGCCACCCTGCTCGCTCTGATCTGCTTCTCAGGCCGCATCCGACGCGGGCCGGCGCCTCTGCTGCCGATCCAGCGCACCGTGCTGATCGCCGCCGGGTGCTGGGTCGCGTCGGTCTTCGCGTCGCTGGTCGCCAATTATTTGGCGGGAAGTTTGGTGAGCGTGGGACGGTCCGGCTTGGAGGCGGCGACCTACGCCTATGGCTTCGTCGTCTCCTTCGTGATCGTGCACTACGTGGACACGTGGGAGAAGTGGCGGACGTGCCTGCTCGCGTGGACGCTGGGCGGCGGGGTGGTGACCGCCGTCGGGCTCATGGCGATGTCGATCTATTCGCCGGCGTGGACGAAGGACGACTTTTCCGGCCGTATCTCCTCGACGCTGCGGGAGAGCAACCAGGTCGCCAGCTACCTCGGGCCCCTGCTGCCGGTGGCGGCGTTCGTGCTGCGCAGTCCGGGGCCGTCGCGGCTCTGGTCGAGTTGGGCGGCCCGAACCGCCGGGTTCTGTCTATTGGCCGGGGCGTTTGTAGTCATGCTCGGGACCGGGTCGCGGACCGCGTTCCTGATTACGGGCGCGGCGTTCGCGGCGTTGATGGTCCTGCTGTTCGTGGTCGCCCCGAAGGAGCGGGTGAAGGCCGGCGTAACCCGCTTTCTGGCCGTCGGGGGGTTGGCCGCCATGATCTGGTTCGTCTACGGCGTGGCGACGGACACCGGCGAGAGATACGCCCTCGGCGTCACGAAACCTTGGGAGCGGCCGGTCCGCATCTTCGCGGAGATCCTCCGAGGCGAGAGGGACGCGACGGACACCCGCGTCGAGCAGGTCGCGCGGCTCAGCCGCACCTGGACCGACAGGCCCGTGTTCGGGGCCGGCCCGGGGAACTACAGTCCGCTCACCCGCGGGCATGAAATTCACAACAGTTACCTCAATATCTTGGCGGAACTGGGGTTGGTCGGCGTGACGGCGTTCGGGTTCTGGATGCTGACCGCCGTGGGGCTTGCCCGCACGTCCGCCGCCATCGCCCCGCGGGGCGAGGCGAGGGTGATCGTCTACGGCTTCCTCGCCGGGTGCGTTCTGCTGCTGCTCTATCAAATCACGATCTTGGGAATGCGTCAGCGGCCGCTTTGGTTCGTCAACGGGCTGCTGATCTGCCTGCCGCGCGTGCTGTTGGATTTGCATTTGCGTCAATCCACGGATCGGGACGCGGCGTCCGATCCTCCGTCTCCCTCTCCGCCGGGCGCGTATTCGGTATGAGCGGCGGACCGAACCGGCTCCGCCCGGAAAATCCGCCGCCGCCCGCACCCGAAAGCGACGCGTGACTTCGTCCGTTCCCCCCGTCCTGTTCGTGGAGAGTTATCCGCAGGTTTTAGCCGGACAGCAGCGCACGTTGCTCGCAATGCTGGACGCCTGGCCCGCGGACGGCCCCGAGCCCGTGGTCGTCGCCCCGGCCGGCGGACCGCTGCCGGACGCGCTGCCCGGCGTCGCCGGCGGACGGGTGCGGTTCGAGCTGTTGCCCCCCCGCCCCGCCCTGAACCGCTACGGCGGGGCGATCTATCGGGACCGCGGGCTGGCGAAACTCAAGACGCTCGCCGCCGCCGCGGGCGGCGTCGCGGACGCCCGCCGGTTCCTCAAGCGGCTCCGCCCCGCCGCGGTGTTCTGCAACGACATGCGCGGCATCCTCACGCTCGGCGTCGCGGCGAAGAGCTTGCGGATCCCGTTGACGACGTGGGACAAGCTCGACAAACCGCACGGTCGGGGCGGCTGGATGGACCGGCTGGAACTGCCGCTGTGCGACCGCGTGCTGGTGATTTCCGAGGCGGTGAAGACGAAGTTCCCCCCCGCCCAGCTCCGCCGGTACGCGGCGAAGCTGAAGACGGTGCGGAACGGAATCGACTTCGCCCCGCTCGACGCCGCGGAGCCGGATCGGAGGCGGTTCGGTCTGGCGGACGACGACTTCGTCGTCCTGCTGGCCGGCACCGTCACGCACCGCAAAGGGGTGGACCGCGTGCTCGGCGTGCTGCCGGACCTGCTGGACGCCGTGCCGCACGCCGTCGTCGCCGTGGCGGGGGCGCCGTCGAGCGACCAGGACCGCGCCTACGCCGACGGCTTGCCGAACCGCGATCATCCCCGCGTGCGATGGCTGGGGCAGCGGGACGACCTGCCGACGCTGATGCACAGTTGCGACCTGTTCTGCCTGCCCAGCCGCACCGAGGGGATGGGGCGGGTGCTGGTGGAGGCGATGGCCGCCCGCAAACCGTGCGTCGGCAGTCGGGCCGGAGGGATTCCCGAAGTGATCGCGGACGGCGAGACCGGGCTGCTGTTCGACGGGGACGATCCGGCCGACCTGCTGCGGAGCCTGACCGTATTGGCTCACGCCCCGGAACGCCGCCGACGGATGGGCGAGGCGGGCCGGACGCGGGCGGAGACGCGTTTCCACGGGCCGACACAGATCGGAAAGGTTACGGAGGAGATCCTTGATCTCGTTTCCCCGAAGAGCGGCTTGCCGCAGTCATGGTGAACGCCCCGGGCCGCTGCTTCGAACGCTCCCCATGAGGGCCGCTGGCCTGTGAGCCTGCGAAACTGTCAACTCTGCGTGAATTGCCCTGACTTCCGAGATCGTACTTTCCATCCCACCTCGTAGACCGGATCATCTGGATTCGACCCCGATCAGTCCGTTTTGTCGGCAGCTTACGCCCCTCTTCGCCGCCCCCGCCGAACCAATGATCGCTGCGAAGAGTGCGATCCGCATCGACGCCCCCACGTCAGTTTGGGGGAAGCGGTCCGAGCCGGCGTGCGACGCGATCCGCCGGGTTCGGATTGCCCACGTGCAACTCCTGCCGTTGCTGTCGGGCGTCCAACGGGTGACACTGGACGAGTTGGAGCGGCTGGACCCGGCCTCGTTCGACCGCACGCTGATTCTGCAGTCCCCCGGGCCGTTCTCCGAGGCGGCGGAGAAACGGGGCGTGAGGGTGCAATACGCCCCGGCAATGATCCGGGCGGTCCGTCCCGCCGCGGACTGGCGAGCCTACCGCCAGCTGCGGGAGTTGTTCCGGGCGGGTCAGTTCGACGTGGTCCACACGCACTCCTCAAAACCGGGCGTGCTGGGGCGGATGGCGGCGCGGGCGGCGGGCGTGCCGACGATCGTGCATTCGGTGCACGGATTCGCCTTTCCTGCGGCAGGACGCGTGAAGCGAGCGATCTTCACCGCCGCCGAACGCCTCGCCGCGACCCGGTGCGACGCGGTCGTCTGCCTCAACCCCGCCGACGCCGCCACCTGTACCGACGAGCTGAAGCTGCTAGCCGGCAAGGTCCGCTTGCTGCCCAACGGCGTGGACCCCAACCAGCGGAAACCGCTCTCCGAGTTCGAGCGGGAAACGATCCGCCGCGAGGCGTTCGGCGTCGGTCCTGAAGATAAGGTCGTCGGGATGGTCGGGCGGCTGTGGCCGCAGAAGGATCCGCTGACATTTGTGGATATCATCTGCCGCTTGCGTGACTTCGGCGAAGATCGCACCGGCGGTCCGGTGACCGGCGTGCTGATCGGCGACGGAAACCTCCGCCCGCAGGTCGAGGCGGCCGTCCGCGAGGCGGGACTGAACGCGCGATTCCGGCTGCTGGGTTGGCGGGAGGACGCGGCGAAGCTCATCGCGGCCGCGGACGTCTCCTGCCTGCCCAGCCGTTGGGAAGGCTTGCCGTTGGTGATCCTTGAAGCCCTCGCCGCAGCGGTCCCGGTCGTCGCCAGCGACATCTCCGGGAATCGCGATGCGATCGAGCCGGACGGCGACGGCTTGCTGTGCCCGCCCGGCGACGCCGCGGCGTTCGCAGAAGCGATTCGCGGGCTGTTGGTCGACGACGAACGCCGGGCCGCGTTCGGGGATGTCGCCCGGGCCCGCATCCGGGAGCAGTTCGACGTGAGCGACCGCGTTCGCCGCATCGTCGAGCTGTACCGCGAACTTGGCGCCCCGCTGGGCGATCGGGACGGCGTACTGGATCTGAACGAGGCCCTGGGGGCCCCGGCCGAGGCGCCGCGATAATGACGGCGGGGGGCCGCGGCGCCCTCTCAATGCCGGTCAATATTACCTCGGCGGAGAGCTCGGAGAGAGCCGAGGCCCCGAAGACCGATTCTCAGTAACGGACGAGCCGTCCGTTGACGATTCATTCCCGCTGACGGTCCCGGGAGGGCGTCGCATGCCGGCGCGGCAGGTCCTCCGCCCGCCGCTGGCTTCGCCGGCGCAGAGGAAGGAGGTTCGGCGCCTCGCCGCCCGCGACCGAGGGGAGACGGCCGGCCTTCGCGGGACGGCCCGCCGCCTTCTCGCTCTACGCCGACGCCCGTGCCTCCCCCGGGTCAGACCGCGGTCCGGTGGCCGTTGACGGTGGACGACGTAGCGACGGCCGGCTCTTCGAGCGCGGGCGCCTTCTCGCTGGAGTAGTAGCCGCCATTCGAGGCTCCGTAGCCGTACCCGTAGCCGTATCCGCCGTAGTAGCCGCTCTCGACTTCGCGGACGTACTCGCCGCCGGGTTCGACGGCGTTGACGACCAACCCGAGGACCTTCGCCCCGGTCCGGTCCAGCATGTCGAGGCTCTCCCGCACCTTGCGGCGGGTTCGCTTCGACAGCCGAGTCACGAGGACGACGCCGTCGGCCGCGGGGGCGACGGCCGCGGGGTCCGACACCGCCAACACCGGGGGGCTGTCCAACACCACGAAGTCGAACTTCTGGCGCAGCACCCCCACGAAGTCTTCGAACGCCTGCGAGGAGAGCAGTTCCGCCGGGTGAGTCGGTTTGCGAAGGCAGGGCAGCAGCGACAGACCAGGCACCCCGCTCTCCACGATCGCATCGGCGAGCTTGTCCGGGTCCGCGATCACGTCCGTCACGCACACCCCCTCCTTCGGCAGGCCGAACAGTCCGGCGACGCGGGGACGGCGGAGGTCGACGTCGACCAGGAGGGTGGATTTCCCGCTGCGGCCCAGCGATACGGCCAGGTTCGCCGCCAGCGTGCTCTTGCCGTCGCCCGGGTCGCCGCTCGTGACCTGAATCACCTTGACCCCGGAACGGGACGCGAACGCCAAACTGGCTCGCACGGATCGGAACGACTCCGCCAGCCGGCTTTGGGGGCGGTGCACGGTGAGCAGGGACGGGTCCAGCCGGCCGCCCTCTTTCGTGCGACGCAGGACTTTCGCGGGGATCGCCGGAACGTGACCGAGCAGCGGCAGGCCGAACTCCGCCCGCAGTTCTTCGGGACTCTTAAAGCTGCGATCTCCCTGCTCCAGCAGGTACGCCAGCCCGAACGCGACCGCCAATCCCATCGTCCCGCCCACCGCGAGACTGCGGATCAACTCCACCGAGGTCAGGACGCCGGGCCGGGCCGGCACCAGCGACGCCACCCGGACCCGCTCGGCTTCCTTAGTCAGGTCCAGCTGCGCGATCTTGTCCACCAGCGCCGCGTGCATCGCCGCGTGCCGGGCCACCTCGTCGCGGAGTTCCCGGTCGGTCAGCTCCGCGTCCCGCAGGGCTTCGGCTTTCTTTTCAGTGAGGGCGTACTGCTCGTTCAGTTTCGCGATCTGGACTTTCAACACCTCCGCCCGTTCCTGGCGGGCGTCGACGAACAGGTCCAGGAAGGACTTCGACGAGCCTTCGGAGTCGCTCAGGCCGGCCCGCTCGGCCATCAGCTTCTTGACGGCCGCATAACGGCTCTCCAGGCGCTTCCGCTCCGGGTAGTTCTCGCCGAACCGCTCCCGGGCCTCCTCCAGTTGGAGCATCAGTTCCAGGTTCTGCTCCTCGAACGTCAGCTGCGCCGCCTCCGGCGACGCTTCCCCCTCGGCGGCGTCGCGGCGCCGCATGGCGGCCATCTGCGCCAGGGCCTCCCGGCGCCCCCCCGCGGCCAACGCGGTGCGGATCGCTTCGATCTCCCCCGTCAGATGCGTCAGTTCCAACCGCAATTCGTCCTCCGAAGCGTCGATCTGACGGAGGTCGGCGACGAACGGGTTGAGGGGGGTTCCGTCCTCGCCGCGGGTGAGCGGCGAGGTCCGCTGGAACTCGCGATAGGCGGCTTCGGCCTCCTCCAACTCGCCGCGGACTTCGTCGTTGGCCTTCGTGATCAGTTCGATGGCCTCTTGGGAGACGGACTGCTCCTCTTCCCGCACACTATCGACGAACGTCTTCACCACGGCGTCCAGAACCGCCTTCGTTTCTTCCGGACTCTTGCCGAGGTACTCCAGTTTGATGACGCGGGTTCCTTGGATCTGCTGGCCGCTCAGGTTCTCCAAGATCGTCCAAACCGGCGAACCGCCGCCGCGGAAGCGGGGCAGGTCGGCCAGGTTTTGCTCCTCGACGGCCCGCTCGATGAGCGGCGGGGTCTGGATGCGGTGGAGATAATCGCCGAGCACGTCCTGCGAAGACGGGGCCCGACCGTTCCCGCCGTCCTCGCCCGGGAGGCTCGGTTCCCGATAAGAGACCGTGATCTCGGCGGTCGACCAATAAACCGGCTCCTGCTTTGTAAAGTAGTAGTATCCGGCGCCTAATCCGGCGGCCAGCCCCAACACGAGCAGGTACCACTTCCGACGCAGCAGGCGGCTGATGGACGGGCCGGCGGAGCCGTGGGCCAACGCAGCCAGGTGCGGCGGAAGTCCGGCCCCGTGGGAAACCGCGTTCGCCGTGCGGGAGTCGTGCGACGGCCCGCCGATGCCGTTTGAAGGAGCAAGTTCGGCGATACGGGACACGGGCGGCCTCGGGAAAATCAAAGACGCGTGAGCGGCAACGGTTCCGCAATCGTCGGGGGCCGCACAGTCAACGTTCGTACGGTTTGCAGGTCGCCCACTGTAGGGATCCGGGTCTTGCGTCTTCAAGACGCTGCCCGTCGCCGGCGCCGGGGATTTGCGGATCGCGGAGGCTTCCCCAGGTAGGTTTCCCGATCTAAGCCTTTCCGAGCGCCATGTGGCGAAAAGGCGACGCGCCGCCCGTCACGGGAGGCCGTGCTTCAACGCCTCGCGACGCGCCCGGTCGAGGCGGTCGGCGAGCCTTCGCGCATCGCGGTCCCGGGGGGACACCGCAACCAGGAGCGCCAGTTGCTCAGCCGCGGCGTCAAGTTCGCCGTCGTCGATCAGCCAGCCGATGAGGGTTCTCCGCGCCTCCAGATCCCGCGCCGCCGCCGCGAGGTGGGTTCGCATCGCCGCCACCGCCCCGGCCGCGTCGCCGGTCAGTCGCAGAGCGGCAGCGCGATCCCGCGGGGCGGCGTCGCTCATCAGAACACGCTTGGCGATCGCCTCGGCCAAGTCCGGACGTTTCGGAGCGATCGCCGTCGCGGCGGCGGCTCGCGCCGCCGGGTCCGAGGGCAGCCACGTCCGGAGGCGGGAGCGTTCCGCCTCATCCAGCGCTCCGGCGTCCGACACCGCGGCCACGACGGCCGTAATCCGATCCGGATCCCCTTCGAGAACGGCCCGCCAGCATGCGTCAGCGAGATCCTGAAGCCCGAGTCGCTCCGCCCGGTACGCGGCGGCGCCTTGGGCCTCCACATCCATTGAATTATTACGGTGCAGCGCTGCCAGGAACCGGCGACCGGTCGGGTCCTCTTCGGGGGCCGCCCAGGCGATGCGGGCGAGATGGTAGTCCAGCCGGGGCAGGAACGGGCAGGCGGCCCGGGCCGCGGACAGGTGCTCGAACGCCGGGGCCAGCGTCCGACGCACGAGGGGGTCGGCCCGCATCTCGGCGAGTTGTGCAGCGCCGTTCGGCCCCAGCGCCGCGAACGCCCCGAAACCCGGGTCGGCGAGGCGGGCGATGGCCCGGTCCGACATCCCGGCGGCGGCGGGCGCCGCCCGCAGGGCCGCGGCCGTCTCGTCGCGGTAGCGGCGCATCAGCAGCCGTCCCAGGGCGAACCGCGCTTCCACGTCGTCCGGTCGGCGTTCGACCGCTTCGGTCAACCGGTCGATCTCAGGGCCGACGGCGAGTTCGGGCCACGCGGCCGCGTCGCCGTCGACTGAGTCCAATCCCCGGTGCGGAGCCGCCGGAGCCGCGAGCCAGTGCTCCCGCGCCGCCCACCCGCCCGCGGCGGCGAGCGTCAACACAAACGCCGCCGCTCCGAAGCGGCCGAGACCCCCGCGGGATCCGGAGGGAACGCCGGCCCCGCAGGCGGCTCCCAGCAGCGCCGCCGCCGCCAGCAGAACCGGCGGCCGGGTGATGCCGTAGTCGAACGTCCCGTGCACCGCGATCGCCCCGGCGGCGTAGGCGGCGACGATCACCGCGTCCGCGGCCCCGGCCCGGCCGGCCCGGCGGACGCCCCAAAGCAGGCAGGCGGCCGTCGCCGCCAGCAGCGCGAGTCCCGCCGCCCCGCCCTCGACGAGCGTTTCAACGTACTGGTTATCTGCGTGCGTGAACCACTTGTCGGTAGACTCTGCCTGATAGGGACGGGTCGCATACCCGTGCGTCCCGAAGCCTGAGCCGAAGAGGGGCAGATCCTCGACGACGCCGAACGCGTCCTCCCAGTGCGCCCAGCGGCCGGCGATCTGCTCCTCAAACGTGCTGTTCCGCGACTGCTCTAGTCGATCGAGCGTCGTGTCTTCGACGTCGAAGTGCCACAGCGAGACCGTCGTCCCTACGACCACAGTGACGACGCCCGCGGCGACGACCCAACCAGCGTTTTTCAGATCAAACGGCGCCGCGGTCCGCCCTGCCTCATCGTCCTCCGTGTTGCGACGACTGAGGAATACCGACGCGAGGCCGGCCAGCAACAGACCGACCGGGACGGCGGCCAGCCCGGCCCGGCTGCCGGCCACGACGAGGCCCGCGGCGATCACGGCCCCGCAGGCCGCCGCCGCCCCCCGCCCGCCGCCGCCGGCGAGCAGACCGAGGACCGCCGCGAGGCCGAGATTCAGTAGTTCCGCCGCGTGGCTCCGGTTCATCCCGGCGAAGAACGGTCCGGTGAGACCCGCGATCTCTTCGCCGGTAGAAGTGAGCCCGTATTCCGTCGACAATCCCAACCGGCCGACGAGCCCGGCGATCGCGAAGGCGGCGACCGTCCCCGCGAGGCCCCACCAGACCACCCGACGGCCCGCCCCGTGCCCTCCCGCCCGCGCGGCGAGCAGAAACGTGAGGACGGCCAGCGTGATCAGGGCGAGCATCTCCCGCGTCTCCGACCGGGCCACGGAGACGGGTATCAGATGGGGAGCCAGCTCGCCCGTCGCGGTCTCCAAGTCGTCCCCGAATACGGGGGACGCGGCCTGCGACGCTCCCAACAGGAGCGCGCCGGCCAGCGGCCAGAGAGCGGCGGGGATCCGACTGGCCCCGAACCACATCGTGAGCCCGCCCGCCGCGAGCGCCAGCCCCGCCGACGCGACGCTCAACTGAACGGACGCGGCCGAGTTAAAGAACCAGGGCGCCGTCATCACGGCCGCGACGACGGCCACGGCGGCACCGGCCGTCGCCAGATCCGGCGGCGCGAGTTCGTCGAGCCACGCCGGCGGTTGGGGAGGCCTCGGGGCGGGAGGCGCGCTTTCCTTGACGGACGGTTGAGCCGCGCGGCGACGCGCCGCAGCCCGACGTCGGGCCGCCTCGTCGGCACGTGCGACGAACGCCCGGCCGATTTTTCGGCCGGGCGTTCGAGACGTCTCGGGCGGGTCTCCGTCCCGCGGTTCGTCAGTCACCGGTCGCAGTGGTTTACGGGCCGGCGGGCGGCACGACCGGCGGGGGCCCCGGCGGGGTGAACGGGGGGCCCTGCGGAGACTGGGCCCGCGGGTTCCGCCGGTTGAAGCCGGGCGGATCGTCGTCATCGTCGTCGTCATCGTCGGCGAGCGCGGCGCCGATCCCGGCGCCGATCAATGCGGGGATCAGCAGGCCGCCGCCCCCCACTCCGGCCCCCCCGCCGCCGACGCCCCCGGCGCCGCCTCCGAAGCCGCCGCCGCCCGGGAAGCCCGGTCCGGGCGGGATAAAGCCGGGCGGCCCCGGCTCCGGACCTTCGCCAAGCGCCAGAACCACGTCCGATCCGGGAGCCTGCGTGACGGAGAACGCCGGCCCTTGTTTCACGACCCGCCGGAACACGACCGGTCGCATGGCGACGGCTTCTTCTTCGTCCCCCTGCTCGTTGATCACCGCGTTCTCATCGACGCTCGCGGCCACGTTCAGCCCTGTCACGCTCGCGCCGGGCTCGGAACTGTTCTCCGGAGTCCCGATCGAGACCACCGTATGAACGCCGGGCTGCAACGTGAGCGGCAGCCTGAACTGTCCGTCCGCGTCAGCCTTCAGCGTGGCGACCAACTCGCCGGAGCGGATCAGGTAAATGTCCGCGAAGGGGACCGGCTGCAGCGTGCCGGTCGCGTCGTACTGGTCGATGCGGCCGAGGTCTCCGGGACGCACGCTCGCAACTTGCCGAGTCGTCGTCACGGGGTCCGCATCAGTCGGCCGCACCGCTAGCGGGGCCGGCATCGCCGCGGGGCTCGGCGGGGGCACGACGCCGGCGGGGACGCCATCCGGCACGACGTTCGCGCCGGGGACCGGCGTCGCGACGGGGAACCGCCGGGCGAGAATCGTCCGGGCCAACGCCCAGTCGGACGCCGGCGCGACCAGCGGCAGCGGGCCGGGGCTGTCGGGAACGACTTCCCCTTCGACAATCTTGTAGGCGGACAACGCGATCCCGCCGTCGGATTGTCCCACGATGGAATAGACGCCCGGCGGCAACGCCCCCGATTCCATCCCGCCCGCCGGGCCGAGCGATCCGGCGGCGACCACGCGACCGTTCCGGATCAGCCGGACTGTCGCCGGGTCGCCGTCGACGGTCCGCAGCAGCGGGGGAAGTTCCTCCTCCGCGGCGAGACCTCCGACATCAGCATTTAGAGGCTCCGAGGCTTCAGGCGCCAGAGGCTCCGAATCGAGGAGCAGACTCTGAGCGACGGCGTTATCGGAGGAGAGTCCGCTCAGAACGCAAGCCGCGGCGAGAGCCGCGAGCGTCCGAGATCGACGATTAGAAAGCGGAGGCATTGGGATCTAACGTCTGGGAGGTCTTGGCAGGCAGGGCAGGCTCAGAGTACCTACGACCGGAACTGCGCACAATCGCCTACTTGCCGGGGTCGCACCGGTTTTCACAGGGGGAGAATGCCCGGGCGGCCGTCGGCCGCGGTCTTCGTCACCTCAAACAGTGTCCTGTCAGGGCGTCGCCGGCCTGGGGGGGCTCGTAACGTAGCGGAGGCGACATTCAAAAGCGGTCGCCTGTACCGCGGCGGCGGACGCCGCAACCCCTGAACAGTCCGGGGCGACCGTGGGAGGACGCGAGGCCGCCCCGCCCCGTTTTTCAACGTCGTGATCGGTTCGATTGATGCGGGGACGTCTCCCCGGCGATCTTTGTCGTCTAAGAGGTTGCCGGCGGGTCGCGGCACTGGAATATGGGGCTCCCCCCGAACCTGACGCCAGGCTCCCCCGACCGTTGTCCTCCGTCACCGTTTCTTCTTCCCCCGCCGGAACGGCCGAGTCCTCGCCCGGGGGGACGAATCAGCCCGAACGATCCGCGGACGTGCGGCGGTGGTTGCCGCTGGCTGCGGCGGGGGCGGCGGCGATCGCGTTCGGGCCGCTGCTGGTCGACACCGTCGCCCGGTTGTGGGAGAGCCCGCGGTTCGGACACGCCCCGATCATCTGGGCGGCCGCGGCGGCGATCGGGTGGTATCGGCTGCGCGAGGACCGGGAACTGCGACGGCTGGAACGCGAGGCGGGCCGGGAGGTCGCGGTCTCGACGACGCCGCGTCCCGTGCCCGAACTGCTGCTCTGGACGGCGGCCCTCCTGCCCAGCGTCGGGGCGGTGTGGCTGTATTCGCCCTGGCTCACGCTGATCGCGGCGTTCCTGGCGGTCCCGGCAACGATCTACTCCCTCGGCGGGCGGGCGGTCCTCCGGCCGGTCCTGCCGGCGTGGGCCGCGATCTGGACCACCCTGCCCCCGCCCTTCGACCTGGACGAAGTCCTCGTCCTGCGGCTTCAGCGGGGCGCCACGGGCCTCGCCAGCTCCGCCCTCGATCTGCTGGGACGGCGGCATCTCCCGGCCGGGGTGACGGTCGAACTGCCCGGCCGCAGCTATTTCGTGGAAGAGGCCTGCAGCGGCGTGAACAGCCTCTACGCCCTGCTGGCGGTGACGGCGCTGGGACTGGCGTGGGCGCGGCGGGGCTGGCCGCGGTGGCTGATCCTCCTCCCGGCGGCGATCGTCTGGGCCGTGGCGGCGAACGCCGTCCGGGTCACCGCCGCGGTGGAACTGTCCGCCGGGTACGGCCTGCCGGTCGCCGAGGGGATCGGGCACGACGTCCTGGGGGCACTCACGTTCGCCCTCGCACTGGGACTGACGCTGAGCACGGACACGCTGCTAGCCCTGATCGTCCCGCCCCGGGCGGACGTCGCCGCGGACGACCCGGACGCGACCGAGGCGGCCGCGGAGCCCGCCGCCGGCTGGTTCCCGCGGACCGTCCTGCCCCGGCCGGCGGTTTGGGGAACGCTCGCGGTCCTGCTGCTCGTCACGGCGGGGTGGGGTTTCACGCGAGGGGTGGACGATCGGGCGGTCGCCGCCGTCGACGCCCCAGACAGGCTGAAGCCGGCCTTCGAAGACTCCCTGCCCGAAACCTGGAACGGCTGGCGGCGCGTCGGGTTCCGCAACGTCACCCGCGACAGCGGGCACATCGACGGGGCGTACTCCTCGGTCTGGAGCTACCGCCGCGGCAACTTGAGGGCGGAGGTCTCGATGGACGGCCCGTTCGCCGACGGCTGGCACGACCTCCAAATTTGTTACACGCACAGCGGGTGGAACTGCACCGACGCGGTCGACCGCGTCACCCGGTCGGACGCGGGCGAGGACGGATCGGCGGGGGACGTCTACACTCGGTTGGATCTGGAACAGCCGCTCGGGCGGCGGGGCGTGGTGTTCTTCACCTCCTACGCGATGGACGACGACAAGAACCTCGGCCCCGACCCGGCCGCCCGCATGATGATGACGGACCGGTACGAAACGCTCCGGGACCTGCTCCCGGCCGGTTCGCGGGGACTGAAGGGCCGCGAGCCCGGTTACCAGGTGCAGACGTACGCCCCGACCTACCGGCCGCTGTCCGAGGAGGAGGTGAACGCCGTGCGCGACCTCTTCCACGAGATGCGGGGGCGGCTCGCCGCCCTGCCGCACGCCGACCCCTCGCACGCCGCCGGGCGGGACGCCCGCGACCGCGAACCCTCCGCCTGATTTCCGCCTGACGTCATGGGACTGTTCCGCCGCCGCCCCGACCTGCTCGGCGACGCCGACGACTTCTCCGCGCCGCCGTGGCGGGTCCGGCTCGGCCGGAGTCTGCGGGGCGCCGCCGGCGCCCCGGTGGAGTGGGTTCGCACCGCCCGTCAGTGGCCGCGGAGGTTCTGGGGCCAGCCGGCGGAGGACGGCGGGCGGTCCTGGGGCCGCGTCGCCGGGGCGTTTCCAGCGGCTGCGGCGGGGGTCGGCCTGGTCACGTTCGCGTTCGTCGGCCACCACCAGCGATCCGGGCTGGCGCGGGAATACGAGATTGCGGCCCGGGAAGCCGCCGCCGAGGGCGACGCGGACGCCGTCGTGCTCCTCCGCCGGCGCCTCGGCGAACTCGGCCAGAACGGCGAGAGGGATCGCCTGCAGCTGGCCGCGGCGTTGTCCGCGGCCGGCCGCGACGCGGAGGCGTTGGAACTGCTCACCGGCCTGCTCGGCGGCCCGGACGACCCCGGCTACGCCCCCGCCCACCTGCTCTTCGCGCACAAGCTGCTCGAAGAACCGGACGCCGGAGAAACCGACGACGAGGAGCCGCAAACCGCCGAATCAAACACGGCCGCGCCGAGCCGGGAGGCGAGACGCCGGCAGGCTCTCAGGCATCTCACCGCGGCCCTGGAGGCGGCGCCGGACGACGACAGAGTGGCGGGCGACGCCGCGTCGCTGCTGATTAAAGCCGGGGCCCCCGCGGCGGCGGCCCCGCTGTTGGAGCGGTTGGCGGCGGAACGACCCGAGATCTGGCCGGACCTGATGCGGCTCTACGTCGGCCTCGGTCGGCCCGAGGACGCCGCGCGGGCCGCCGAGGCCGCGACGCCGGTGCTTCAAAACCGGCTCAACCGCAACCCGCTGGACCGGGACGCCCGCCTCCGTCTGGCGGACGCCCTGGTCCGCAACGGCCGGTTCGACGACGCGGTGTCGACCCTTGCCGCGGGCCGGTCGCTGCACCCGGACGGGAACGTCGACCGGTTGCTCGCCGCGGTGCACGTCGGCGAATACGACCGGTCCGTCGCCGCCCGCGACGGGCGGCTGGGCCGGCGCCTCCTCCTGCTGGAGCGGGCCCTAAAGTACGACGCCGGCTTCGGTCCGGCGCTGGAGCGGCTGGCGACGTTCGCCGCCACGGCCGCGGCGCAGTTCGACCGAGACGTCGCCGCCCCCACCGTTGAGGACGCGCGGCAACTTTTGGAACGCATGCTGGCCTCCGGCGAAGCCCCGGCGGGGGTGCACTTCGCCCTCGGTCTGAACGCCCTGCAGGCGGACGACCGGGAGAAGGCGTTCTTCCATTTCGAACGCGCCCACCAACTGGACCCGAAGCTCGCCGAGGCCGCGAACAACCTCGCCTACCTCCTCTCCCAGCAGGACGACCCGGACCTCGAGCGGGCCCTCGCTGTAGCCGACGCCGCCGTCGCCGCCGCGCCGAACCACCCGCAGGTCCGCCACACCCGCGGGGTGATCCTCGCGGCGCTCGACCGCCCCGAGGACGCCCTGCTCGAATACGAGCGGGCGATGGAACGCGGCCTGACGCGCTCCCCCGAGGTCCGGGCCGAAGTCGCGGACCTGTACGACCGCCTCGGCCGCCCCGAACTCGCGGAGAGTTTCCGCAACGGCCCGGCGCCGTCGTCCGCTGAATGACGGCTCCCGGCAGCGGAGCGGCTCACTGGGTTTCCGTCCGATTGTAATTCCAAGACGAAGTCGTTCGGCCCCTGCCGAGGCTCCGCCGAATCGGAGCGGAAGTTCGCTCAGCACCGCGCTCGCCCCGACTGGCCGCGGGTCTGTTTTCGACTGATCAACGCGATCAATTGATTAACGCCATCAACCCACACCGGCCGCGGCACTCTTCCCTCAAGGGCGATGAGTGGCTCCAAGCGCCGCAGGCTGATGTGCCGAAACCGAGTCGGTTTAATCCTCGGGGCACTCTTGGCATTTCGCTTCGACCCGTCGCCGGACCAGGCCAGTCTTGAGACCAACCTTTAATTCCGGGAGGCTCGGGAGGCGCGTGCGACGCGGCTCGAAACGTTGGATCTGCCGGTCCCGGTTCGCGACGTCGGCGGGCAGGAGCTGACCTGGAACAGCAACGGGCCCGCCCCGGCCGTCTCGCGTTATCCTGAGCCGACCGGGATCGGCGAGGTCCTCGCCGGCGACCGATCGCTCCGACGCGGGGGGCGCCGGAGGCGCGCCGGGGCGTGACGCCCCCCGTTGCGGACCGGGCGACGCCCGCCGATGACGAGCGGGTCCGTGGGGCCGCGGGACCGCCGCCATTCTCCCGCAGCTCGGAACAACAGACGCCAACCCTCGATCGACCGGAGACGCGCAGATGAGCCGCTGGGCACGCCGACTGCTGGTCGGCCAAGGGCTTTATTACGTGGCGACGGGCGTCTGGCCGCTCGTCCATATCCGGAGTTTCGAGTTCGTCACCGGGCCGAAGACCGACGACTGGCTGGTGCAGACCGTGGGGGCCCTGGTCCTCGCGATCGGCGGGACGCTGCTCTACGGCGCCCGCCGCG
>NZ_JBINJD010000054.1:0-29899 GCF_043951915.1 Alienimonas sp. DA493
GTGCTTGAAGTGACCGTCCCAGTACCCCCGGCCCCGCGCCCACGCCGGGGTCTCCCCGCCCCGACCCGCCCCCGGCGGGGGTCCGCCGTCCCGGCCCGCCCACGGCGGAGGACCGACGAACCCGCGGCGACCGTGACCGCTCTCGTCCTTCCAGTCGTCCGCCTGGGCCGGACCGGCGAACGCCAGCAGTCCGGCGAGGCTGCCGAGGGCGAGAACAAGCTTGAGGCGGGGCATATCGGAACTCCTCAGGTCGGGGACGTGTTGCGGGGACATTCTACCTCCGCAACGGATCGCCGGCCGCGGGACTGAACCGCGGATTAGAGAGGAAAAGCCCCCGCCCCCTTCTCAAGGAGCACGGCGTCGACCGGCTCGGAGACGACCGACCGGGCTCCCGAACTCCGGCCGCTCCGGGGCGCCGCCGCGAACCGCAAGCGGCCGGGGCCGGACGCCCGGGAGGTTCCCGAGGACTTCACGGTTCGGCCGAGGAGCGGGGCCACGCCGGTTCGCCGGGACGGCGACTCCCGGACCGTCCGACCGCGTCGGCGAGGTCGCGGAAATGGTCCCCGCGGAGTCCGTCGGGTTCGTGACGTCGTCGGCTGCGCAAACTCGGCGGGAGCGCCGGCCGGCCCCGCCCGGACGGGTCGCCGGAGCCGGATCTAGGCCGGCGAGGAGGTCATGCCGATCGTGACTCCGGCGGTCACGCCCTGCTTGGTCGTCAGGTTCCAGAACAGGACCCCGACCGGCGCCGGCGGGTCGGCTGACGTTGATCACCCGGGAGGCGACGCCCCGCAACGCGGCGATCGCGATGCCGAACAAGCCGTTCGCCGTCGGGAACCGCCCCCGCTCCGCCGGACCGGTTCGGTCGCGGGCCCGTGGTTCGGCGGACCGTGCGAGCCCGCCCCAGACCGGCGCCGGCGAGGAGCAGGCCGCCGACGGCACTCAGCACGATGGTGAAGGCCAACCCGGCGCTGCGGGCGAACGGTCGCTCTCCCGGAGGATTTCTGAGAACTGCGTCGTATGCGTCGACGCGACGGCGGTCTCCCCCGGCCTCCGACGCCCGGGAGACCGGCGGGCGGCCGAAAGCCGGGGGCTCCACGTCCGCCGGGACGGACGACGACCTCGGGCCGCCCTCGCGGGGAAAAGGCCGAGGGGAGCGGGGGCCTACGAAAAACCGCCGCCGGCGGCCGGGCGTCCCTGCGGACGATCCGGCGACCGACGGCGGCGGTGGAACGCATCAGCCGCGACTAGGGCTCCATCTCCTCCTCCCAGCGGTCGACGTGCAGGAGCATCTCCCGGACGTCCTGCGGGCGGAGCAGACCGTCGAGCGGCGCCGCGTCGAGGAGGGCCTCGGCCGCGGCCTGACGCTCGTACCGCCGGGCTTGCTCGTAGCCCGGGACGAGGAGCCGGTGAATCATGACGGCGGCCTCGAGGAACGGCAGGCCGTCGCAGTTGACCATCTTCAGCAGACGGCAGACCCCTTCGGCCCCGCAGACGTACGCGAGATGCTCGTCGCCCCAGGAGCAGTCGGCCGGCGGCGGGACGTAGCAGTCCGCGTGCCGGCCGCTGGGGGTGTAGGAGGCGTGATGGACGACCGTCAGGCGGGACCGCCGGGGCGGGCTGCCCGTGGGCACGGCGTGCGAGAGCCAGCGGAGCATCCCCTGCCCCGGCCGCTCGATCGGGACCCCGCAGGCGTCGCAGGTCAGGACGTTGGGGTAGTCGACCGGCCAGGGGGGAAGGTAGCCGTCGCGATCGACGCCGCCGGGGCCGTTCGCAGGAGTGTGGAGATGAGACATGGAAGTCCTCGGGGGTCAGGTGGGATTGAACGCCGAGCCGGACCGGCTCGGACGTGGGTGACGACGCGTCGACGCAATCGACGCAGTTTTCCGGCAAAACCGGGGGAGCTGACTTGGGGGCCGAAACGGGGGCGCCCGGACGTTCCGGCCGCCCCCGCTCAGGAGCCGCGGGGGGTCACGCCGCCGGGGCGCTGCGGGAGATGACGATCTCCCGCTTCTTGCCGCGGACGCGCGACACCTCGAGCCCCATCGAACGCAGGATCGGGGAGACCTTGGTCAGCTGCTGGCTGAAGCGCTGGGCGTTGCTCGGCCAGTTGCCGCGGTGGGCCTTGCGGTGGTGGTCGAAGTTCACCTTGCCGAACATCTCCGTGGGCGTGGCCCGCCACTCGAACGGCTCTTCGGGCTCGCCCTTGGCGACCCGCTCCGCGTTGCGCTTCTCGTGCTCGGCCTCCAACCGGGCGACCTGCTCCAGGAGCAACTGGACGGCCGGGAAGCCCTCCAGGACGTGGGCGTCGATTTCGCCGACCGCGGACCGGAGGGCCTTGAGCACGGACCCCGCAGCCAGCCCTAGGGCGGGTTCCGCGGCCGAGACCCGCACCGCGAAGTCTGCCATCCGGGGCAGATCGGTCGGGGCCGGCCGGCCGTCCGCCTCGGCCTTGAGCCCCGCCGCGACGCCGTTGAGCAACGCGGACAGCGCCGCGGGCATCGTCGCGTCCAGCCGCTTCGCCACCTCTGCCCGGCGCCGCCGGAGCGCTTTCGGCACGTTCTCGGCGTGCACGGGCAGCGTGCGGTCGATGAAGTCCGCGGCGCTGGCGTAGATCCCGATGCCGGTGGTGAGGATCGGGTTCTCGTAGGTCGCCAGCACCTCGTCCTCGTCGCTGTAGAGCTTCCGCTTGCCGCTGGCCGCCCCGGTGGCGACGCGGCAGAGGGCGTCGCTCAGCCAGGGCTTCATTTCGCCGAGATTGTCGAAGCCGATCACGTGCCCGTTGCACGCCGCGATGACGATGTCGTCCTCGTTTTTGGGCGGTTTACGCAACCCCGCCCCGGACGGATCGATCAGCCGCCTGAAGGCCGCCGCCCGGGTCGTCTTGATCGCCCCGTGCTCCCCGTACAGGAACAGGATCGGGTACGGCCCGGACGGCGACAGGCTGAAGCACAGCCACGCCGCGCTCAGGACCCGCGCGTCCCCCCGCAGGTGCAGCGCGTCGAGGAAGGGGGCGAGGTCGGCCTCGTCGGCGGGGGCCGGCTCGATCATCGGCTCCTGGCCGCTGGGCCGCAGGAACGCCACGGGGGACGTCTCGACGATCTCCCAGCCGTGCCGCGTGATCACGATCGCCCGCCGCTGCGGGTCGCCGAGGTCGATCACGATCGCCTTCTCGCCGCCTACCTCCGCCCACGCGGTGCGGACGTACACCGGTCGGAACTCGCCCTCGAAGTCGGCCTGGGCCTCGATCGTGTCGACGACCCGCTGCACGGTTTCGGCGGGCAGGCTGGCCCGGGCGGCGCCGAAATAGACGCCGCGGACGAACCGCCGGAACGGGGCGCCGGAGACCCGCAGGCACTCCTGCGGCCCGTCGCCGCCGTCGCGGAGCGGACGACGTACGACGGCGTACGCCACGTCGTTCGGCCCGAGGAACGGCTCGACCCGGTCCGCGATCAGCGCCAGCGGCCCCTCCGGGGCGGGACCGCCCGGCGGACCGGCCGCCGCGTCGAGCAGGACGGCCGCGTCGCCGGCCTGCCGGAGCGCGGCCATCACGCGGGCGACCGCCTCGTCCTGATCGTTCACGGCGCCGCCGACGATGTTGACGAAGGCCATGACGAACAGAAGCGAGAGCTGCTGGGCGGCCGCGTGACTGCCCGGATCGATGCGATCGCGGCCCAGCTCGACGTTCGAGCCGTCGGACAGAACCGACGTCGCGCAGAAGAGCTGCTTGTTGCCGCCCTCGGGGGGAGCGGCGTGGACGGCCACGGCGGGGGTGAGACCCTCGACCGTGACCGAGGTCGTCGCGGACCGGGCCGCGACCGCGTCGGGCGCCGCGGCGTTCGGCGGCGAGTCCGCCGGGACGCCGCCGGGGGCGGCGGCGGGATCGGGGGCGTCCGGCGGAGTACCGCCGTGCTGGGGGGAGTTGTTGGGACAGCTCACGAGTGTTCTCACGGTTGAGGAACAGGGGGAGTCCCGCCGGCGACTCGCCGTGCGGGGACGCGGTCGCCTAGCGGCGACGCGTGCGGGGCCGCCGGCGGGGTCGGGCCCACGCCGCGGCGATACAGGGGGGCGTCCCGGGGGGCGGGACGCGGGGATCGAAGAGGCCGAACAGGTCGGCGAACGCGGCCCCGTGGCCGCGACAGTCGAGGTGCCGGCAACCGGCGATCGGGGCGCCGTCCGGCGACTCCGCCACGAAGGCGGCGGCGTCCGTGTGGGTCGGGGTCCAGGGGCAGTCGGGCAACAGCCAGCTCCGCCCGCCGTCCCGCCGGACGGGCCCGAGGGCGTCGGGCAGATGCGTGGCGACGAACGTGTCGAGATCGAACGCACGGGGCGGGTCGACCGGTCGCGACGGCGTCGGCGTGAGCACCTTCGCCGGGGCGGCGCCGCAGACGAGGTCGATCGCTCGCTCCGGGGCCGCCGTCGGATTGGCGCCGACGACCAGTTCGCACGGCGTGGGCGTTCCCGAGGCCCCGGCGGCCGGCCGGACGAGAGTCCCCGGCCAAGGGAGCGGACGGGGGGCGTCCCCGGGGAAACCGATCACCGCCCCGGGAACGGGCGGAGACTTGATCGCGCGGAGGAACCGGCGGACGCGGCCGTCCCCGGGGGGCAGATTGGCCCAGTAGCTCAGGTAACGGACGTCGCCGTGGGCGAGACGGGCGGGGGCGGGGAAGCCGAAGGCCCTCAGCCCCGCGGCGACCCGTTCGGCGGCCTCGGCCGAGTCGACGGGAGTGACGTGGGACGGCCAGACCCGCGTCTTCCGATCGGTCGCGACGCGGACCGACAGCGCGAAGCGGCCCGCGAAATCGCTTTCGCCGAGGCAGCCGCCGCTCCAGCGCGGACCGTCCGCGGCGCGGTCCCGCCGGGCGTCGAACGCGGGGTCGACGGGGTCGAGGTAGACCCCCACGTTGAACCCGTCGAGCGACAGATCCGTCGCCCGCCGGGCGAGCCGCTCGCGATCGGCGAACACCTCCAGTCGGCGGTCGCCGCCGTCCGGCCGGACGGCGAGCAGGGCGTAGCTCCAGCCCGGCAGCAGCAGCCGGTCGGCGGCCAGGAGGCTGTGGGCGGGCTGGGGCGCGGCGTCGGCGGGGTTTGCGCCGTGAACGGGCTGACATACCATGGTCGTGTCTCCGAACAGGGGGACGGCCGCACCCCCGCCGCCCGGGTCTGCAACCGGGCGGGGGCGCGGTCTGGGGAAGAAGGGCTAGAGACCGGCGGCGTCGAGCTCGGCGGCGACGTCGTCGGCCCGGCGGGCCTTGGACTCGTCGGACGCGGCCGGCGGGGCGCCTGCGGCGGCCCGCTCAGCCAAGGCCTCCGTGAACTCCCGCACCGCGGCGGGGGTCGTCATCCAGGTGCGACCGGCCTTCCAGCCACGGAGCCGCACGCCCTGCACGCCAGTAGTGAGCCAGCGAGCGACCGAGCTACGATGAATCTTCTTCCCGCCCTTCTTCGGCAGGTGGTCCGGCACCCAGGAGAGGGCGGGGACCAGTTCGTCGTCGACGTACTTGCGGGTCTTCGGGGTCGGCATTTCTGACTCGGGTGCGGGGTATCGCGACCGGGGCCGTCCGGTCGCGTTCGAGCCCACACTCCGGTGACAGGCAATGACACGGCCGCCGATCCCGTGTCATTTCCGCCCCGCTCCGCGGACTACCCCGCCGCGTTGCCTAGCGACTCCTCGGTCAGCCGCACTTCACCCTCGTGAGAACGGGCCCTCACGACCCGCCCCGCCCCGTCGGCAAGGCCCGCTAAGACGGCGTCCAGCCTCGATGCCGCCGCCGCGACGGTGTTGGGGAGTACCCGAAGGCCCTTGCGAATCGGGACGGCGTCTTCGCCGATCCGCCCGCCGCCCACCGTGAACCCGCACCTCCCGGGGTTGGCGTTGATGACGTCGGCCGTCAGGTGCCCGCCATGTTCGCACAGCCTGCGAAACAACAGCCGCGCCTGCAGCTTCGTCTCCGGGATGACGACCGTCCGTTCACGCCACCGGACGACGCCGGCGGACGGGTCGTAGGTGATGCCGAACGGACCTTTGACCAGCGGCGGGGGAGACGGTGCGGCCGAGCCCCAGCGCTGGCGGGCGACGGCTTCGACCTCCTCGCCGAAGGTCTGCAACAGCGCCTGCCCGGCGCCGTCCAGCCAGCCGCCGGGGTCCGAGCCGGTCGGCGGCGGGAGCGCCGGCGGCTCGGGCACCTCGTCGGCGGGGAGCCCGGCCCTGACCGCCAGGTCCTCCGCCTCCCGGAGGACCGCCGGCTCGGGCCGGATCTCCCACGGCCCGGGCTCCGCGAACGATTGGGCCGGCAGGGGGACGAAGGCTTCGCGGAAGGCGTCTCGTCCGTAGAACGATCGCGGACTGCCCGACTCATCCCGGTCGACGGTCGCCCGCCACATCCGCCAGTGGCGACGCCGCTCACGGTAGTCGCGGACCCTGGCGACAAATTCGTTGAGGGCGGCCGCGGCCGCGGCCTGCAGTCGGGGCGGGAGATCCCGGCGGAGGGATAGCGCTCCGCGGATCTTGTCGGGATCGGCCTTTACGGCGTCGAGCGCTTCACGGTCCAGCGGCCAGCGACCGCACCGGGCGGTCCGCAGCACGACTCGATACGCCTTCGGAGGCAACTCGAGTTCCGCCGCCGACCGCCCCAGCTCGAAGGCGGCCGCCACGTCGGCCGGACCGTCCGCGAACACGCGACGCAAGTCTTGGGCGAACGCGTCGGCGGGCTCGACGTGCTTGCCGATTAAAGCGCGAAGGGCGTCGTGGGACGCCTCCCCGCGGTCCCACAGGGGGTCGACTGCCGGGGGCGATTCGCCCGGCGGCCGGGGATTCCAGCCCAGCTCGGCCCAGTACGTCTCTTCCTCGTCCCGCGGATAGAACGCTTCGTGCCAGCTCCCATGGTCTTGCTCCCGAACGGTCAAAAAGTCGTCGTCCTCCAGCCGCTCGAGGACGCGGCCGGCGGCGACCAGTCGGTCTCCGTCCAAGGCGGCCTCGCAGCAACGGCGGAACCACAGGTGCGGCGCTCGCAGGCCGGGTCCGACGCCGAGATCCGCGGCGGCCGGGGCCTCGTCGACGTCCCTCCGACCGATCTCCGGCTCCCCGAGCACGCCGACGCCGTGCAGCAGCGGGTCGAGACCGGCGAAGGCCCGCAGCCGAATTGTCAGCCGGCCGGCCTCGTACGCTGCCCCGGGCGGGGTGCCGAGCATCAGATCAGCCAATTGCGTCGGCCTCGGCCACTTCGGAAGGCGGTCGGGCGGGGCGGGATCGGCGGACACCCGGCTGGATCCTTAAAGCGAGAGGGGTCCGGGCGAGAGACCGGCTTGGCTGTTTCGGCCGGCCGAGGCCCGTGACAAATCCTGACAAAAACGGCCCCGACTGACACGCCCGGGCGGTCCCGGACGCCGGCGGGTGCGACTGGACGCGACGACCGCTTCGACTTACGGTGCCAGTCTCATCCCTGCCTCGGCAGGGTTGCGGGTGGTGCTACGGGGGAGGCCCCAAGTTCGCTTTACACGCAGAAGGTCGGGGGTTCGAGTCCCCCACCGCCCAGTTGACGACGGATACGAGCGGTCGAGGCCGCGTAAGGCGTTCGCGCCGCGTTCGCAGTAGGAGGATAGGCCGCTGTCCGCGTGCTCGAAGACGCTCCGGACGGTCAGGCGGCCCCGTCGGATCACCTTGGCGACCGCCGGAACGGCGACCGTCCGGTCGACCAGCCCGGCGCTCCGCCGACCTAGCACGTCCGCGTGGGTCTCCGGCGAACCGCCGACGCCGGCGATGCTCGGCCGTCTTCTTGCTGGGCGATCGCCGCGGCCGCTCCTTTCGCCGCAGGGGCCAAGGCTCCAGGAAGATTGCTTCGCGAACGCGCGGCTCTACGATCGCGGTCCGGCCGACCCGCTCGCCCGTTTCTCACGCATCCAGGCCGGAGTCCCTGTGACCGACCGATCCAGTCCGAAACCGCAGCCTCAAACAGGAGAAACGAGCGGTCGGCCGGGCGGAGCGGCGAAACGGCCGCGAAAGAGCGCGGTCGTGAAGTCGGCCGCCCGACCCGGCGGCCTTGCGAACGCCGCGGCCGCGACGCCGGCCAAGCCCGCTCCGGTCGAAACCTCGCGGTGGACGTTCCTCACGAACCACTCGCACGTCCTGTTACTGCTGGCGCAAGACCCCTCCATGGTGCTGCGGGAGGTCGCCGCCCGCGTGGGCATCACGGAGCGGGCCGTCCAACGGATCATTGCGGACCTGGAGGAAGGCGGCGTGCTGGAACGCGAAAAGGTCGGCCGCCAGAATCACTACCGCATCCACCCGGACGTCGCCCTGCGACATCCGGTCGAGGCCCACCGCACCGTCGGCGACCTGATCGCCCTCGTCGCCGAACGGTGATCCCCTCAGGACCGCAGTCGCCCCGCCCGCTCCCGGGCGATCGGCGGTCCGCGGGAACGGCCGAGGGTCCCCTGTCGTTCGGCAAAGCCGACGCCGGAACGCCGGGGCCGCTCAGGCCCGCGCGACTGCCTGGGCCTCCAGCGCGTCGATCTCCGCGAGCAGTTCCCGGTAGCGGGGGGAGCGCCACTCGCTGTAGTTCAGGTTCTTGAACAGCCCGGTCAGCTTCGTGAAGAAAGCGCGGACCTCCTCGTTGGTCGTGAAGTGCAGGTCCCGGGTGACGAGGCGGCGGATCAGTTGGAACGACTCTTTCTGCCGTTCCAGCGGGATCGAGACGTCCACCGGGTCAAAGGCGTCCTGCTGGAGGAAGACCATGTCCACGAACGTGGCCCGCTGGTAGTCCAGGTAGTCCTCCACGGTAACGCCTTCCTCGCCCGTCACCTGCATCATCTGATGAACCGCGTCACCGCGGTGCAGCAGTTCGGTCGTCGCCTTCACGGACTCCGTCCAGGTCGGGTCCATCGTCTCCGCGAGCTGCGGCTTGAGCTGGTCCAGATACCGCGACCAGGACATCAGCGGGTCGATCGCCGGGTAGAACCGCTTGTAGGCGCGGGCCGAGGAGAGGCCGAGGAAGCACTTCACCGCCCCCAGCGTCGACTGCGTGACGGGCTCCTCGAAGTTGCCGCCCGCCGGGGAGACGGTGCCGATCATCGTCAGGCTGCCGACGTCGCCGTCGTTCGCCCGGACGACGCCGGCCCGCTCGTACAGCCCCTTGATGGAGGAGTCGAGGTAGGCGGGGAAGGCCTCCTCGCCGGGGATCTCCTCCAACCGGCCGGAGGTCTCCCGCATCGCCTGGGCCCAACGGGAGGTGGAGTCCGCGATCAGCAGGACGTTCAGCCCCATCTGACGGTAGTACTCGCCGATCGTGATGCCCATGTAGATCGACGCCTCCCGGGCGGCGACGGGCATCGAGGAGGTATTGCAGATGACCACCGTCCGGTCCATCAGCTTGCCGTCGCTGCGGGGGTCGTCCATCTCGGCGAAGTCGACGAGAGTCTCCACAACCTCGCCGGCCCGCTCGCCGCAGGCCACGACGACGACGATGTCGGCGGCCGAGTAGCGGGACACGAGCCCCTGCAGCACCGTCTTGCCCGCCCCGAACGGCCCCGGGATGCAGGCCGTGCCGCCGAGGGCGATCGGGAAGAACGTGTCGATCAGCCGGATCGTGGTCGTGAGCACCTTGGAGGGGAACAGCCGCTCGGAATGACGCTGCCGCAGCAGCTTCGACGGCAGCGGGCTGCGAACCGGCCAGGCGTGCTGCATTGTCCACTCCCGCTCTCGCCCCCGGGCCGTGCGGACGCGGACGACCGGCGCGTCGGCCCGTTGCAGCCCTCTCGCGACCCACAGGACCTCCGCCGTTCCGACCAAGTCGAACGGCGCCATGATCTTGTGCGTGATATTGCGTTCCGGGACCGTGCCCAGCACGTCCCCGCCGCGGACCGTGTCGCCGACCTGCACGCTCGGCCGGAAGTCCCACTCGTCCTCCCCCGGGAGCGCCGGGGCGGAGCTGCCGCGGCGGAGGAAGAAGCCGTCCCGCTCCGCGAGCACGTTGAGCGGGTTCTGCAAACCGTCGAACACGGAGCCCAGCAAACCCGGGCCCAGCGCGGCGGGAAGGAGTTGCTTAGTCAGCTCGACGCGGTCGCCGACCTGGACGCCGCCGGTCTCCTCGAAGACCTGCATGTCCGCGGTGTTGCCGGCGATGCGCAGCACCTCGGACTTCAGGGCCTCCCCGCCGACGTGCACCAGCGCGACCTCGTTCTTCATCAGCGGCCCGTCCGCCTCGATCGTGACCACGTTGCCGGACACGCCGATCACGCGCGCCTCCCGCGCCGCGGGCCGCCCCGCGGCGCCGGCGGGCGGGCGGGAGTCGGGCGCCCCGCCGTCGGGGACGCGCAGGTCGGCGGCGGGGGCCTCAGAGGTCGAGGTGGGCGTAGTCACCGAGCGTGTCCTGAATCATGGTGTCGAAGCGTTTGCGGCCGGCCTCCGCGTCCCGGCTGGTCCAGCGGTGGATGATCTCCCACCGGGCCAGGTACAGGATCACCGCCTCCAGCGAGAACGTGAACTCCGTGGCGAGCCGACGCCACTGCCGCCAGGTGTGTTCGAACAGCGTGCGCTGAGCCGGCACGACCTGCCCGGCGGCCATCAGCCGCGCGAACGGCTCGATCCACGGCTGCCGGCCGCCCAGGCCGAAGGTCGGATCGGACCAGTGGCGGCGGATCGTTTCGCTCAGCTCCCCGAGCGGAACCGGTCCCGGCTCCCCGTCCCGCCGCCGGCGGAGCGCGCTGACGACGATCCGCACGTCCAGCCGGTGCCGGATGATTCGCAGCACGAGGGGGTGTTGGACCGATTTCAGATTCGCCAGTTCGCGGGCGACCTCCTCGTCGGTGCGGTCCAGCGGCTGGCGATCCCAGTCGAAGAAGTCGGCGAGTTGCCGCACCGTCGCGGCGTCTTCCGGGCTCAGCTGCCCGAGGCGTTCGGCCAGCTGCCGCCGGGAGATCGGCGGGCGCTCCACGTCGAAGTGCGTTGGCAGCGCCGGCAGGCTGGCGATCAGCGTGTAGTAGTCCGTCGTCACGCCCGCGGTTCCGCTCAGACGTCCAGAATCGCGCGGAACCGCGGCGAGAGGCGGCTGAGCAGCACGTGGGTCAGCGTCTCGTCGGTCAGATCGACCTCCAGTCCGCCGTCCACCACCTGCACCCGCACGCCCGGCACGTCGCTGTCGACCACCTCGAACGTGAAGCCGTCCCGCAACGATTGGCCGGCGAGCGACTCGGCGAATCGCTGCAGCGCCGCGTCGCTCTCCAGCGAAGGATCGTCGTCGAGCAACTGGACGTTCAGCCGGTCGGCGTCGTCCGGCACGGCCTGGCGGGCGATCTCCAGGATCAGCCGCCGCAGGAACTCCTCGTCCTGCAGGGAGTGCGAGACGAGCCGGTGCAAGGTCCGCTTGCAGTTGTCCCGCAGCGCTTCGGTGAGCTCCAAAATGGAATCGCGCCCGGCGAGCCGGATCGCCTCCTCGCCGGCCCGGCGGGTGCGATCCGCCTCGGTTTGCGCCTCCTTGAGCATCGCGTCGGCCCGCTCCTTCGCGTCGTCGAGGATCTCCATCGCCTGCCGGCGGGCCGCCTCCAGCACGGCGTCCGCCTCGTTCTGCCCCTTGTCGACGCCCTCCCGGCGCAGCCGGTCGATCAGTTGCTGGACGCCGGAGGCTTCTGCGGGGGTCGAGTCTGCCATGGCCTGTGCGGGGGGGAGGAAGCCGAAGTGTGCGGGAGCCGGGACCGGGTGTCGACCGTCAGTCGGAAAGGCCGGCGCCGGGGAGGGCGGCGTCGGCGTCGAGTTCCAGGGGGGCGTCGGATTCGAGGGCGCCCTCGTACGTGTCGGCCTCGTCCGGGTCGACCGCGGCGGGGACGGCGGCCCCGGGGACGGCCCCGCCGCCAGTCTCGACGGCCTCGGCGCCGCCGGGAATGCCGGCGGAGACCACTAGGGCGAAGATGAAGGCGAACACGGCGAAGCCCTCCACGATCGCCGCCGGCGCCGCCGACAGTCCGAACACCTCCGGTTTGCTCTTGCTGGCGACGATCGCCGAGGCGCAGCACAGCCCTTGGTACATCGCGCTGAACAGCAGCACGACGCCGCAGAGCACGCCCACCGCGAACAGTCCGCCGGCCGCCTCGACGGTCACGACTCGGTTCAGCGAGAACATCACGACGATGCCGTAGATGATCTGCGAACTGGGCAGCGCGGAGAGCCCCACCAGCCGGCCGTAGCCGCTTTCCACGTCCAGCATCGCCCCGCAGGCGGCCTGCCCGGCGCGGGCGCAGCCGATCACGCTGCCGATCGCCCCCAGGGCCGTCGGGCCGTAGATCCCGGCCCAGCCCAGCATCACCCAAAAACTATCCATCTCAGTTCGTCGCTTTCTTGGTGAAGGGTCGGAACGGGTATCCCTCGTCGTTCAGACTCCAGTTAAAGAACTCAATGCAGTTCAGCCGCAGGCCGTGCACCACCCCGCCCATCAGGCCCAGCAGGATGTTGATTCCGTGTCCGGCCACGAGGATGACCAGGGCGAGCGCCACGCCCGCCCCGCCCGCTCGGAAGGACTGCGAGGCGAGATCGTTGAAAGTGATCGCCAGTTGGGCGCTCGCCAGCCCGAGAGCGAACAGCCGCAGGTAGCTCAGCACGTCGCCGAAGGCTTTCGTCAGGTTGGGGATCTGCATCGCCCCGTCGACCAGCCGCAGGGCCTGCGTTTTGGGGCTGAACGACAGCAGCGGGCGGTCGCTGCTGAACAGCAGCACGAGGACCGCCCCGGCGATCACGGCCGGCATGCCGACTTCGGCGAACGCCGCGGCCCCGGTCATCGCCCCGGCGCCCCACAGGAACCCGCCCACGATCACCGCGGCCCAGCCGAGGTGCCCCAGCACGCGGGAGGAGCCCCGACGGTTCCACGCCGCGATCAGGTTCGCCAGCGTGAGGTGGGCCGCCCCGATCGCCACGGAGATCGCCATCATCGCGTTGCGGTCCTCCGTCATCGGCCGGCCGTCGACGTAGACCCTCAGCCGGTCCAGCAGCGAATCGGGCGGCGGCTCCAGCCCGAAGTAGCTGCCCGCCGCCACCCCGTAGGCCACGGTGAAGCTCACCAGGCCGACCGCCAGGTTGCGGAACCGCCGGGACGACCGCGTCTTGCTCAATCGGCCCCAGAACAGCAGCAGGCCGAGCCCGAGCACGAGCCCGTAAGCCGCGTCCGAGACGATCATCCCGAAGAACAGGGCGAACGACAGGTAGACGACCAGGGTCGGGTCCCAGGCGCGGTAGCCCGGCGTGATGTAGAAGGTCACGCAGCCCTCCGCCCCGGCGACGCGGTCCGGGTTCTGCAACAGCGTCGGCGGGGCGTCGGCCGGCGCCGGGGCCTCGACCGTCAGGGCCAGCCCGCGGCGGTCGCAGAACGCCCGGACGTCCGCCACGGCGACGCGGGGCGCCCAGCCCCGCAGGGCGAATACGTCTTCGTCGGTCCAGGCGGCGGCGGCCGCGGCGGCCTGGGCGACCACGTCGTCGGCCCGGTCCATCTCCAGCCGCAGCGGGTCCCGCCAGCGGGTCTGGCTCACCCGCCGCCAGTGGGCCTCGTCCAGCTCCCGCTCGACGGCCGCCAGACGCTCCCGCAATTGGGAGAGCGACCGCGGGTCCAGTTCCACGTTGCGGAACGGGATCGCGGCGGGAGACTCCGCTACGGCCACGACGTAGGCGAACTGCCGGTCCCGCCGGACGATTTCCCACACGGCGTCCCGCGGCAACTCGTCCGTCCGCTTCACCGGGACGAGGTAGAACCACAGCCGATTCGCCCCGAGGGCGCCCTCCGGCGGGCGTTCGAAGTCGCCCCACGGCTCCAGCGCGGCGATCTTCTCCTGAAGGTCGTCCCGTTCGTCCGCCAGCGTCTCCTCGGCGTGTTTCGTCGCCAGCACCTCCGCCGTGACCGCCGCCCGGTCGAACGGCCCGGCGCCCGGCGCCGGCGGGCGTTGGACCGGGCAGGCGTCCAGGTAGCGGAGCGCCTCGCGGGTCTCCTGACTCACCGGCTCGGCCGCTCGCCCCGGCGCCGCCTCCGCGGTCTCGCTCAGCGGGACCAGGTGCAAACAGCCCAATTCCTGCAGGCCGAGGATCGTCTCGGACTTCTGCGAGGCGGGACCGAAGACGGTCAGCTTATCGAGGGCGACGATGGCCATGGCGAACGGGGACGCGGCCCCTCAGCTCCGTTCCCCGAGGAGATCCGCGTCCGCGGGGGCTGACCGCTTCCGTTTGGCGATCTTCGACCGCACCACCGCCGCCCGGTCCTGGTCGGACAGGGCGATACGGATGCGGCCGATGTTCTCCGCGGCGGTCGGGATGAGCACCTTCTCGAACAGGTTGACCCGCTGGGCGATCTTGCGGGACGCCGCCTCCAGCGCCCGCTCGCGGGCCGCGGCGACCTGCCGCCGCACCCGCAGGCGGGCCAGGCCCTCCAGGGTGTCGACGACGGCGTCCACCCAGAACGGCAGCGCCAACGTGGAGTAGGCGACCCGCTCGAACTCCACCGCCTCGACCGTCGGCACGCTGACCCCGACGACGTTCTCCTCCCCCAGCGACACCTCCCGCACCCGCAGCAACCGGGCGAGGTCCCGCGTCGGGATCGTCGAACCGCCCAACAGCGAGAGCAGCGGCTCGGAGTCGGCGTCCAGGGCCGCGATCTCCGCGTCCGCCTCGGCCAGTTCCCGCTGGGCCGTCCGCCACGCCGCCAACAGTTGCTGGCGCTTCAGTTCCAGCGACGGCAGATAGCGGCGGTACAGCGCAAGCTTGTCCCGCTGCTGCTTGAGCGAGTTCTTGTTCAGGGCGACCTTCACGCCGGCCTCCCGTCCGCCGGAGCGGCGGTCGCGGCGGTCGCGGGGGCCTCGGCGGGCGCCGCGGCTGACGCGGGCGCCGTCGGGTAGTACTTGTCGACGAGCTCCTGCTTCATGAGCAGTTCCTCCGGCTCGAAACACTCCGCGAGCGTCGTCCAGCAGAGGTCGAGCGCCTCGGCGAACGGCACGGAGACGCTCACGTCCATGAACCGGGCTTTGAACAGCTCGCCGAACTTGAGCAGCTTGCGGTCGCGGTCGGACAGGTCGAAGGCCATCGCCTGCTTCTGCTGGGCGTCCTTGGCCCCGGAATACAGGCGGATCATCGTGTTCATCAGCTGGCCGTGGTCCTCCCGCGTCGTCTTGCCGACGACCTGCTGCTTGAGCCGGGAGAGCGAGCCAAACGGGTCAAGCACGCCGTCGTGCAGGTAGAACTGCCCCTCGGTGATGTAGCCGGTGTTGTCCGGCACGGGGTGGGTGACGTCGTCCCCGGGCATCGTGGTGACCGTCAGCGCCGTGACGGACCCGGCCCCCTCGTAGTCGCAGGCCCGCTCGTACCGGACGGCGAGCTGGCTGTAGAGGTCGCCCATGTAGCCGCGGGTGGCCGGGACCCGCTCCATGGACGTGCCGATCTCCTTCAGCGCGTCCGCGTACGCGGTCATGTCCGTCAGCAGGACGAGGACCCGCTTGTTCTGTTCGACGGCGAACCGCTCCGCGACCTTCAGGGCCATGTCCGGGACGAGCATCCGCTCCACGATCGGATCGGACGCCTGGTTGACGAACATCACCGTCCGCGAGAACACGCCCTCGTCCTCGAAGGTCGTGCGGAAGAAGTGGTAGTCGTCGAAGACCAGCCCCATCCCGCCGAACACGACGATTTCGGCGTCCGCCTGGATGCCGATGCGGGCCAGCAGCGGATTGTAGAGCTCGCCGGCGACAGAGAAGATCGGGATCTTCTGGCTTTCGACCAGGCAGTTGAAGACGTCGATCATCGGGATGCCGGTCTCGATCATCCGGCTGGGCACGACCCGCTTGACCGGATTGACCGACGGTCCCCCGATCTCCACACGCCGGTCGCCCCGCAGCGACGGCCCGCCGTCGATCGGCCGGCCGGCCCCGTCGAACACCCGGCCGAGAACGTTTTCGGAGAAGGTCACCTCCGACCCCCGCCCGGTGAACCGCACGCGGGCGCCGGTGGAGAGCCCCTTCCCGCCGGCGAACACCTGCAGCGAGACCTCCTCGCCGGCGATCTTGACCACCTGGGCCAAGGACGGCTCCTCCTCCCCGTCGTTCTCCACCAGCGCCAAATCGTTCAGCCCCACGTCCTCGGCCCGCACGGTGAGGACGTCGCCGTTGATGGCGAGAACGCGGGTGAAGTACGTGAGGTCCTGGATCATTCGTCCGCCGATGTCTTCCCAACCCCCGGGGGGCGGGCGTGCCGTGATTCACTCCGACGTTCCGATGGCCGGGACGGTACCGACGGCCCGAACGGGCCGCAAACGCACCGCGGTGCGGAAGGAAAAAGGTTGCGCCCCCGCGCCGTTCCGTCCGGCCGCGGCTCGACCCCCGAACGCCCTACTCCGCTTCCTGGAACGACCACTCGGGGCCTTCGTCGCGGGCGGAGCGGTGCAGTTCGATCAGGCGGTCGGCTAACCGATCCCGGTCCTCCGGCCGCGTGCCCGCCAGATCCCAGTATTGCCGGAGGTCGCGGCGGGTGTCGTAGAGTTCGAAGCGGCCCAGCTCGGTCGCCTTGATGACGGGCATGGAGGCCGGCCCCACGTTGCCGCCCCCGGGAACGCCGGGCCGGTCGCGGCGGCCGAGCAGCACCAGATCGCCCTCCCGCAACGCCGCGACCGGTCCGCCCAGGGCTCGGTAGTAGCTCCAGAAAAGCGGTTGCGCGCGTTTCAGCGGCGCCTCATCGGCGAGCAGCCCGGCGAGGCTCGCACCGTCGAGCGGCCGGTCCTCCGGCAACGGCGTGCCGGTCAGTTCGCAGAGCGTCGGCAGCAGATCGACGGCCCCAACCGGTTCATCCTCGACCCGCGGGGCGATCCGCCCCGGCCAACTGACGATCCCCGGCACGCGGATGCCGCCCTCGTACAGCCAGAGCTTCATCCCCCGCAATTCACCCGGGGACCCGTAGCTGCGGTTCGCCGTCCGGTAGCGGTTGAGCGTCTCGGGGCCGTTATCCGACGTGAAGATCACCACCGTGTTCTCCTGCAGGCCCCGCTCGTCGAGGGCGTCCAGCAGCGCCCCGACGGCCCGGTCCATATTCGCCACGTTGGCGAAATATTCCGCCTCCCCCGGGGTGCGGCTGTCCGTTTCGTACCGTTCGGTCAGTTCCTCTGGGCTGGCGATAGGCTCGTGCGGTTCGTGGAACCAGACGTTGAGGTAGAAGGGGTTCTCCGAGTCGGCCCGGTCGTCCAACCAGCGGATCGCCTCCGCGGCGACGAGGTTGCAGGAGTAGCCCTCCAGATCGCCGACTTCCTCGCCGTCGGACACGAAGTTGGAGGGATTGCGGTGCGAGGGGGAGGCATTGTTCTGGGTGGCGAACCAGTGGTCGAAGCCGTGGTCGCCGGGCTGGGGTTGAGCCGCCCGATTGAACTTGCCGTTGAGGTGCCACTTTCCGACGTGGCAGGTGTCGTAGTCGGCGTCGTTCAACAACGAGGAGATCGTCGGTTCGTCCGCCCGCAGGTGCACCTCGGAGCCGTGGGGGATCCAGTCGTACACGCCCGAGCGGTCCGGCGTGCGGCCAGTCATCAGGCCGGCCCGGCTGGGCGAGCAGACCGGGCTGCTGGAGTAGAAGTGGGTGAACCGCATCCCGCCGGCCGCCAGCGCGTCCAGCCGCGGGGTCTCGATGACGGGGTGCCCGTAGCAACCGAGATCGCCGTAGCCGAGGTCGTCGCAGAGGATCAGCAGGACGTTCGGCCGCTCGCCGTCGGTCGCCGGCGGCGCGACGATGGGAAGAGCAAGTAGCAACAGGGCGGCGGGCATCGGGCGATTCCGAAAAGGGGGCGGGCGAACCCATCCTGACAAATCGATGGGTTTTCTGCCGCTACACCCATTGCCATGCCGCCCCGGGCGGGAGCGAGTCCGCCTCGCAATAGTGACGAGCGATGCAGACGGCCTCTTCGCCAGGCCAGACGCGATCCGCGGTCGTGACGAACCCCTGATCGGACCGCCACACGCAGACCTCCTCGCCGGCGGCCTCCCCGGGAGCGTCGGTACGGCATGCCTCCAACCACCATCCGGAGTCGTCGGCGATTTGCAGGTGGAAGCGCTCGTCGCCGCCGCACACCGTCATGATCTCTCGATCCGAGACGTTTTCGTGCCGCTGGAGCGTCACCAGCGGCCGCTCCCAAGGATGCATCGCACGGACGGCCGCTTCGATTTGCTCCCACGTCGGCGACGGCGTCGTCTCGCAGCGCCAGTTTCCCAGAGTCGGTTCCGGCGGGTAGAAAACGCGATGGAGCTGCGCGATCCGCACGGCGTCACTTCCTCGAGGCCGCGTCGGAGAGCTTCGCCTTCACCTCTTTATAAATCGGATCGTACACCTCCCGATCGAAGGGCGGGCAACCGGTGGGGTATTGGCCCAGCGGGTGGTCCTTCGTTCGCATGATGTTCGTGCAATAGCTGAACGTGCGGCAGACCTGCTTGCGGTTCAACTTGCCGGACTTTTTCAGGGTGCGGGCGAAGTCCGGGTGGGAGAGCGAACCGCGGCCGTAGCCGACGAGGTCGCATCGTCCGGCGGCGACGTTCGCCGCGGCCGCGGCGAAGGCGTAGTCCTGCAACCAGCTGTATCCGCTGCCGACGACGGGCACCCGCACGCCGTCCGGCGTAACCGCCGATTCCTGCACCGCGGCGGTGAGGGTGAAATGGCGGTGAATGCCGACGAGCGGGTGCTCCGGCTGCAGATAGCCGTCCGTCGGCGGGAGTTCGGCCGGCCGCACCAGATGCGGGCAGGCGTAGGGGTTGCCGCTGGAGACGTTCAACAGGCTCACGCCCCACGCGGCCAAATCGGCGGCGAGCCGGCGGGGCTCCTCCGTGGCCGGCTTGGCGTGGTCGTGCGGGTCCGTGCCGAAGCTGTTGGTCAGCGGCGCGGCGTGCTCGTCCGGTTCGCCCAAACCGTCGGCGCCTTTATGAAAGGGCACGCCGTCGTAAGCGTTAAATCGACTCGCGATGAGGAGGTCCGGGATCTCCGCTCGAATCCGACCGATCAGTTCGCGAACGAACCGGGTGCGATTTTCGTAGCTCCCGCCGTACTCGCCGGGGCGGTTCGACGCCGCCAATAATTCGCAGAGCAGGTACTTGTGGCACTGCTTCACGTCGATGAAGTCGCAGCCGACTTCCCGGGCGAGTTTCGCCGCCGCGACGAACTGATCCTGAATGCGACGCAGGTCGTCGTCGGAGAGGATCGCAAAGTCGTCACCGATCGGCTTGCCGGTCGCTCTATCGACCGTGCGGGGATCCAACAGCGGGTCGCGGACAGGGATCAACGGGCCGCGAAAGCTATAGCGGCCGGAGTGCGTCAGTTGCAGGCCGACCAGCAGGTCGCCGTCGTCCCCGCAGGCGGCCCGGTGCTCCTCGCGGCAGCCGGCGAGCATGTCCGCAATCTCGGACGCGGAGTGGTCCGCCAGCCAGAGCTGCCGCGGGTTCATTCGGCCGTCGTCGGCGACGGCCGTCGCTTCGCCCCAGATCAGCTTGGCCTCGCCGGCCCCGAAGCGACGGTAGCGGCGGTAGGTCAGCTCGTCCGGCCGGCCGTCCGGCGTGCCGTCGCAGCCCTCCATCGGCTGGACCGCCAGCCGATTGCCCAACCGCCGCGGGGCTCCGCCGGGGACGGGGACGTCCAGCGGTTCGAACAGCGGGGCGAGGTCGTCCGCCAGTTCGATCGGGACGCCGCGCTCCGCGGCGTCGTCGATCAGATCGGCGGGGGATTTGTACTTGAAATAACGGGCCACGGGGCGCTCCGGAAGATTGGCTTCCGGAGTCTACCCGATGTCCGCGGCGACGCCGGCTCAGACCAACACGCCGTCGATAATCATCAGCGCGGCGGGACCGACCAGCACGGCGAAGATGCCGGGGAAAATGAACAGAACCAGCGGAAAAATCAGTTTGACGGCCGTCTGCTGGGCCCGTTCCTCGGCGAGTTGACGGCGCTTGGTCCGCATCGAATCGCTCTGCGTCCGCAGGGCTTCGCCGATGCTGCTGCCGAATTTGTCCGCCTGAATCAGCACCGCGGCGAGCGCCCGCATGTCGTCGACGCCGGTCCGCACGCCCAGGTCGTGCAACACCTGACGCCGCGGCGAGCCGAGATTCAGCTGCTTGTTGCAGATATTAATCTCCTCGCACACGGCCTTGTGCGAGTCCTCCAGTTCGTCCGCGACCCGCCGCATCCCCGCGTCCAGACCCAACCCGGCCTCCACGCAGACCACGAGCAGGTCCAACACGTCCGGCAGCCCAAGGAAGACCTGTTCCTTCCGCGACTTTACCATGAAATGCAGCACGCCCTCCGGCAGATAGAAACACAGGCCGCCGGCGATAATCGCCGCGAACGCCGTGTTGAGCGTCATTCCGTAATTCGCCATCCCGTAGACGGTGCCGGCCGCAAGCCCGCCCAGGGCGACGGCGGACTTGAGCGCCAGATAAAATTGCGACGCCGCCGGATTGTGAAAGCCGGCGTTCACCAGCCGCAGGCGGAGGGCAGAGATCTCCGCGTCCGTCTTGGGAGTGAGCGCCTTCGAGAGCGCCGGCGCCGCTTTCTGGGCTGCGTGTTTCAGGCCGTCGCCGCGGTGCTTATCGTCACGGCGCCGCGGCTCCTTGAGCCGGTCGAGCCGATCCTCCGCCGAGCTGCGCGCGTTCGTGAACAGACTGACCGCTCCGAGAAACGAGAGCAGAATCGCCCCGCCGACGGCGAAGGGCAGCAGGGTTTCGAGGGACATCGGACGGCGTGGGAAGAGGAGAGGCGAAGGGAAACCGGTCGGTAGAGAACGCCGCGGGGATCAGATTTTGATGTTAACGATTTTCTTAATGACCACCGCCCCGACGACCTGCAGCACGGTCGCCACGCCGATCATCATGCGACCGCGGGGGTCTTCGAACAGCGGTTCGATATAACTCGGGTTGATGTAGTAAATCGCCAGGAACGTCGCCACGGGCAGCGCCATCAGCACCAGTCCGGAGATGCGGCCCTCGCCGGTGAGGGCCTGCACCTGGCCCATAATCTGGAATCGTTCCCGGATCAGGTGGCTCAGCTTGTCCAGAATCTCCGCCATGTCCCCGCCGGCGGACCGCTGAATAGCGACCGCGGTCACGAAGAACTTGAGGTCCATGTTCGGCACGCGCTTCAGCATATTCTTTAAGGCGTGCTCCAACGGCAGGCCGAGGTTCTGCTCCTCGTAGGCGAGGCTGAATTCCTTACTGACCGGTTGGGGCATCTCCTCGACCACCACGTGCAAGCCGCTGGCGAGGCTGTGGCCGCTGCGGAGCGCCCGGGCGATCAGTTCCAGCGCGTCCGGCATCTGGGCGGCGAATTTCTTGTGCCGCTGACGCCGCACGAACAGGACGTAGCCGAACGGCCCCCCCGCGGCGATCAGGGCGGCGATCGGGTACAGCGGCGAGGGCGCCCCGCCGAGCACCGCTGCGGCGAAGCCCGCGAAGGCGCAGCCGGCGGTGGCCAGAAAAAAGGCGTTCGGCGTCATCGGGTTGTCGGCCTGCTCCAGGATCAGGCCGAGCTTCGACAAAGACCCGCCGACGCGGCCCGCGAGGCCGCTCATCCCGTCGGAAGCCTCGGCGAGCAGTTCGCTGGTTTTCAGCTTCGGGGCGGCCTTTTTGCCGCCAACCAAGGCGGTGAGGCGGTCCTCCACGTCCGTGGCGGCGCTGTTCCGCCACGTGATCAGCCCCGCGAGCGCCAGCAGCGCGACGAACCCGAAGGCGAACAGCGAAATGACCAGCGGCGAAGCGAGCATGGGGACGTGCGGCGGGAGACGTGGGGCGGGAGGAACGCGGGGGCGGGGCTCAGCCCAGACGCCGGGCGGCGAACAGGTTGTGGGGCAGCCTCACGCCCGCCGCCTCGAGCCGGTCCATGAAGGTCGGCCGCACGCCGGTGCTCTCGAAGTGGCCGAAGGCTTTGCCGTCCTCGCCGATGCCGTCCTGCACGAACTCGAAGATTTTTTGCATGACGATCGTATCCCCCTCCATCCCGACGACCTCGGTGATATCGGTCACCTTTCTCGGCCCGCCCTGCAAGCGGTTGGCCTGGATGATGAGGTCCACGGCGCTGGCGAACTGGTGCCGCAGGGCCCGAATGGGCAGTTCGATGCCGCCCATGGAGATCATCGTTTCCAGCCGGCTCACCGCGTCCCGCGGGGTGTTGGCGTGGATCGTGGTCAGCGAGCCCTCGTGACCGGTGTTCATCGCCTGGAGCATGTCCAGCGCCTCCGGGCCGCGACACTCGCCGATGATGATGCGGTCCGGCCGCATCCGGAGCGCGTTCTTCACGAGGTCGGTCGCCGTCACGGCGCCCTTCCCCTCGATGTTCGGCGGACGAGTTTCGAGCCGAAGCGTGTGCGGCTGCTGGAGTTGAAGCTCCGCCGCGTCCTCGATCGTGATGATCCGCTGGTCCGGCTGAATGAAGCTGGAAAGCGTGTTCAACAGCGTCGTTTTACCGGAGCCGGTGCCGCCGGAGACGAGCACGTTCAGCCGGGCCTTCATGGCCCCTTCCAGCAGCATCACCATCTCCGGGGTGAAGGCCCCGAACCGCAGCAGGTCCTCCAGCGTCAGCGGGTTCGAGCCGAACCGCCGAATGGTGATCGCGGCGCCGTCCAGCGCCAGCGGGGCGATGATCGCGTTGACCCGCGAGCCGTCCGGCAGGCGGGCGTCGCACATCGGGCTGGTTTCATCGATCCGCCGACCGACCTTGGAGACGATCCGGTCGAGGATCTGCAACAGGTGGTCGTTGTCCCGGAAGGTCACCGGGCTCCGCACGATGCGGCCGTCCTTTTCAATATAAACGCACTTCGGCCCGTTGATCATGATGTCCGCGATGCCCTCCTCCTTGAGGAGGATCTCCAGCGGACCGAAGCCGAAGGTTTCGTCCAGCACCTCTTCGACGAGGCGCTCCCGCTCGCCGCGGTTCAGCAGCGGGTTCTCGGTGTCGCAGAGGTGCTCGACGACGAGGCGGATCTCGCGGCGGAGGGTGTCGCCCTCCAGATCGCCGAGGCGGGAGAGATCGAGCTTGTCGACCAGCTTGCCGTGGATCAGGCGCTTCAGATCCTCGAAATCCATCTGCTCGCCGGGACGACCGGACGAGGGACGGCCGGGGCGGGCGCCCTGGCGGGACGAGAGGGAGCGGGCGGCGGACATGACGGCGGGAGCGAGGGGGACGCGGCGACGCCGGCGGGAGGGGGCCGGTCTGCGAACCTAGGTCACGTCGTTCGGTCGGGCGGAGAGCGCCGGGGGCGGCGGGCATGTGGCGGAACGGCAACGTGCGGGCGCGCGGTTCGTGTCGATTCTGCCGCATCGCTCCCCCGCGGCTTCATCCGATCCTCACCGTCCCGCTCGGCAGGTCGGGGTCGGTGGTCCGGCGATGAGAAACTATCGTTCGTCCCCGCCGCCGCCGCTCGCCTGGCGCCGGCCCACCGACGATCGCCCACCGGATGCCGCCCATGTCCGCCCCGGCCGCTCTGCGTTTGCCTCTCGCTCCCGAGAGCCTCTCCGCCCCCTCGGACTTCGGAGCCGGCCTGGAGGAGCCCGGCGACGAGGGCCCCGCCTCGCGGCCGACCGACGGCCGAGGCGTCGCCGCGGAGAATGACGACGCGACGCCGGCCGCCGCCGAGGACGACGTCCGCACCCCGGACACCGGCCCGGTGCCCAAAACGTTCGTGCTGGACACCAACGTCATCCTGCACGACTCCCAGTGCCTGCGGAGCTTTGCGGAGCACGACGTCGCCGTGCCGATGACGGTCCTGGAGGAACTGGACCGCTTCAAGAAGGGCGCGGAGGAAAAACACTTCCACGCCCGCCGGTTCCTGCGGGAGTTGGACGGCCTGACGGGCGAACTGCTCTCCACCGCCGGCATCTGCCTGGGCGAAGCCGGAAACGGGACGAAGCTCGGCCGGGTGCGGGTCGTCATGGGCCGCCGGGACGACCCGGCGATCAAGGGCGTGTTCACCGAAGACACCCCGGACCACCGCATCCTCGCCGCGGCGATGGCCGTGCACCGGGCGGAGGGCGACTCGCGGATTGTCGTGCTCGTCACCAAGGACACCAACCTGCGGATGAAGGCCAAGGCCCTCGGCCTGATCGCGCAGGACTGGGAGAACGACAAGGTGGAGAGCCACGAGGCCCTCTACACCGGCAAGCGGATCGTCCAGCACATGCCCTCGGAGACGGTCGACCGCTTCTACTCCCCGCCCGGCAGCGTGCCCCGCGACGAGTTGCCGGAGGTGGCGGACCCGGTTCCCAACGAAAACTTCATCCTCCGCAACGGCAATAAGTCCGCCCTCGCCGCCTACCTGCCGGGCCCGCGGGAGTTCCGCCGGGTCGAGAAGACGTCCGCCTACGGCATCGCCCCCCGCAATGCGGAGCAGTCGTTCGCGCTCCGGGCCCTGCTGGACGACGACGTCCGGCTGGTCACCCTCACCGGCAAGGCGGGCAGCGGCAAGACGCTGCTGGCCCTCGCCGCGGCGCTCGCCCAGCGGCAGAAGTACCGCCAGATTCTGCTCGCCCGGCCGGTCGTGCCGCTGTCGAACCGAGACCTCGGCTTCCTGCCCGGCGACATCGGGGCGAAGCTCGACCCGTACATGCAACCGCTGCACGACAACCTGTCGGTGATCCGCCACGCCCTCGGCGACGAGAGCGAGGACGCCAAACGGATCCCCCTGATGCTGGAGACCGGCAAGCTGGAGATCAGCCCGCTGGCCTACATCCGCGGCCGCAGCCTGCCCCGGATTTATTTCATCATCGACGAGGCCCAGAACCTGACCCCGCACGAGGTGAAGACGATCGTCACCCGGGCCGGCGAGGGCACCAAGATCGTGCTCACCGGCGACGTGAAGCAGATCGACCACCCCTACCTCGACGGGCTCTCCAACGGTCTGTCGCACCTCATCCACCGCATGACCGGGCAGCCGCTGTACGCCCACGTCACCCTGGAGAAAGGCGAACGCAGCGAACTGGCCGAACTCGCCAGCGACCTGCTCTGACGCGGCCCCCGCGTCCGAGTTGAACCGCTGCGGCCCCCGCCGCGTTTCCGTTCGCGTTCGTTCCCCGCCCGCCCCGCCGCCGTGACGCCCGCCCCCGACGCCCCGCAGCGGTTCAAGTTCCATTTCCTCAACGACCAGGGCCAACCGGCCGGGATGTTCCGGAAGAAGGGCAGCTGGGACGGCGAAACGCTGACGCTGGACGACCTCACGCTGCCCGCGGCGGCGCTGTTGGAGGTGCAGGTCCGCGACAAACTCTTATTCCTCGCCGTCCCCGTCGGCGGGAACGAGGGGGAGGACGAGGCGACGGAGGCCGCCGGCCCGCAGGTGGGCACGGTGGGGGCGTCGATCTCCGGCGGGGCGACCGCCCAGTCGCTGAAGGCGGCGATCGACGTCGCCCGCAGCGCCGTCTGGGCGGAGTCGCATCGGGAACAGTTGGAGCGCGACGGCCGCGGCGCCGCGTTTCGCTCCGCGACCTGCCCGCACTGCGCGGCGACTGTGGTGCTGAGCGACATGCCGCGGACCCCGCAGGTGTACTGCGCATTCTGCGGCACGCTCTGGACGGAACGCACCGCCGCCGATCCGCCGGCCTGGGAACGCAAACACCGCATCTGCGAGGAGTGCGGTTACTTCGCCGCCCCGCGGAAGTTCACGGTGTTTTATTTTTACTTCCTGCTGGTCGTGTACGGCTGGAACACCCGCAGCACGTGGCGCTGCCCCGCCTGCATGCGGGGCGACGCCTGGAAGATGCTGATCCTCAACGCCCCGTTCCTGCTTGGCGTGCCGGTGGCGCTGACCCAGTTGACCCGCACCTACGGCAGCGACCTGACCGGCGGACCGTACGCGGGGCTGGACGCCGGCAACAAAGCGGCCCGGGCCGGCAGGTTCGACGCGGCGATCGCCAAGTACCGGGCGATCCTCGAACGTCTCGGGGCGGGGGCGGAGGTGAAGTACAACCTCGGCCTGGCCCTCGCCGGCGCCGGCGACGCCGACCGGGCCGCGGACGCCTTTCTCGCCAGTCTGGACGACTGCGCAAACTACGTCCCCGCCTTCGAGCGCGTCGCCCCGCTGTTGGAGGAGGCTGGGCGGACCGACGAACTGGCCGAGTTGAAGCGGCAGTGGGCGTGAACTGACGCCGGGATCGCGTATCGTCCCGCCCCCCGCTTCCTCGCTCGCCCGCCCTGCCCTCCGACCCATGGCCGATCTCGCGGAGTTCGCCGCCGCGGCCCGCCGTCTGGCGGAGGCCGTCGCCGAGTTGGACCGTCAAGCGGACGGCCTAGAGCTGACCCCGGCCGCGAAGCGGCCGTGGCACGAGACGCTGCACGGCAAGCTGCTGCCCCAACTCCCCGGTCCCGGCGGCGGGGGGGCGTTTCTGGTGGTGGCGGTCGTCGGCGGGACGAACATTGGCAAGTCGCTGATCTTCAATCATCTGGCCGGCTTCCCGGCCAGTTCCAGCAGCAAATTCGCCAGCGGCACCAAGCACCCGACCTGCCTGGCGCCGGCCGGGTTCAGTCAGAGCCACCGGCTGGAGGACATCTTCCCCGGCTTCGTGCCGACGAAGATCGACGAGCAGGACCCCGACGCCGCCCTGCGGGCCGACGACCGCGACCTGCTGTTCTGGGCCGAGAGCGACGCGGTGCCGGACAATCTGCTGCTGCTCGACACGCCGGACGTCGACGCCGACGCCCCCGTGAACTGGGAGCGGGCCGCAAAGATCCGCACCGCCGCGGACGTGCTGCTGGCCGTCGTCACGGAGCAAAAATACAACGACGCCGCCGTGGTCCGCTTCTTCCGCGAAGCCGGCGGCAAGGAGGTGCACGGGGCGGACGCCGCCGTCGTGGTGGTGTTCAATCAGGTGCACCTTCCCGAAGACGACCAGTACTGGCCGAGTTGGGTCGGCACGTTCGCGGAGCGCACCGGCATCGACCCGGACCTGCTGTTCCTCGCCCCCCACGACCGCGACGCGGCGAAGGACCTGCGACTGCCCTTCCACCCGCGCCCCTGGCCGCCGGGCGAAAGTGAGCCCGAAGCGCAAGCGAGGGGAACGGCCGGCGGCGAGAGCCTGCGGACGGCGCTCTCCGAGTTGCACTTCGATGAGGTGAAGCTCCGCACGCTCTCCGGAGCGGTCGATCGGCTGGCGAGCCCGGAGGACGGCGTCTCCGCCTGGCTGGCCGAGGTGCGGGAGGCCGCGGCCCGCTTCGCCGCCGCCGGCGAGCACCTGATGGACGAGCTGACCGATAGTAAGGCGAAGTGGCCCCCGGTGCCGGCCGCCGCGTTGGTCGAGGAGGTCCGCGACTGGTGGCGGGGCCGGCGGACCGGCGCCACGCGACGGGTGGCGGACGCCTACACCGTGGTGGGCGGCCTGATCGCCCAGCCGTTCCGGGCGCTGCGCGGCCCGAAGCCGCCGCCGCTGGAAGGCTACGCCAAGGAGGAACTCGCCCTGTTCCGTCGGGCGGTCGAGCGGCTGTTCGGTCAGCTCGAACGTCTGCGGGAGAGCGACCCGATCCTCGCCCCCCGTCTGGCGGCGACCCTCGGCGGGGCGTCGCGGGCGGACCTGCTGGAGCGCCTGCGGACCGACCACGCGGCCTGCGATCTGGAGGGGGAACTGGCCGCGGTCGTGCGGACGGAGATGGACGCCCTGCTGACGAACAATCCCCGCGCCGGCCGCTGGCTGCGGGTGTTGGACGGCGCTGCGGTGATGGGTCGGCCGGCGCTGACCGTCGGGCTGCTGGGCACCGGGGTGATCGGCACGGAACTGGCCGCCGCGGGGGTGACGGTCGTCGCCGACACGCTCGTCGGCGGGGCCGCCGCCGCCGCGGGGGAGGCGGCCGGCGCCGGCGCGGGCAGCCTCGCCATGCGGGTGAACGCCAAGCTGGCCCGAATCGAACGCCGCTTCGCGGATCGTCGCCGGGCGTGGCTCGAACGCTGGGTGCGGGACGCGCTGCTGGGGCCGCTGGTTTCCGACGTCGCCCACGCCGCCGCCCTGCCGGACTCGGAGGCCTTCGCCGCAGTGGGCGAGGCGTTGTCCGAACTCCAGCGGGCCAGCGGCGGCCGCGCGCCCGCCGCCGAAGCCTCTCGCACGCCGGAACGCACAGGGGGCTGACGCCTCCGCTCGCCTCCAGGAACCGCATGTCTTCCGAACTGGATCGTCTCGACCAACTCGCCCGGATCGACGGGCTGATCCGCCGCGTGCGCGAGTGGGCGGAGGAACCGACCGGCCCGGACCGCGCCGCCGACGGCTGGGAGCCGCTGTCGGACGCCCGCGGGCTGCTCCGCCGGGCACTGGACCGGGCGGAGGCGGTGCGGGTGCGGCTGGAGGCGCCGCTGGTCGTCGCCACCTTCGGCGGCACCGGCACCGGCAAGAGCACGCTGGTCAACGCGCTGGTGGGCGAGGAGGTCGCCGTCCCCGGCAAGCAACGACCGACGACCACCACGCCGACGCTCGTCGCCCACCCGGACACCGACCTCGCCCCGCTCGGCCTGCCGCTGGACCGGGTGCGGGTGAAGCGGGCCGACGCCGCGACGCTGCGGGAGTTCGTCCTCATCGACTGCCCCGACCCCGACACCACGGAGGTGGAGGCCGAAGGGGAAGGCGCCGCGACGAACCTCGGCCGGTTGCGGGAGTTGCTCCCGCACTGCGACGTGCTGCTGGTCGTCAGCACGCAGCAGAAGTACCGCAACGCCCGGGTCGCGGACGAACTGCTCCACGCCGCCCGCGGCTGCCGGCTGCTGTTCGTGCAAACGCACGCCGCCGAGGACGGCGACATCCGGGAGGATTGGCGCCGCGTGCTGGGCGAACGGTTCGAGGTGGCGGCGGAGGATCTGTACTTCGTGGACTCCGTCCGGGCGCTGGCGGAGCGGAACGCCGACCGGCTGCCGACCGGCGAGTTCGCCCGGTTGCTCGAAACGCTGCGGACGGAGCTGTCCGAGCACGCCCGGGTCGCGGTGCGGCGGGCCAACCTGCTCGACCTGCTCCACGGCGCCCTAGACCGGGCGGACGCGAACGTGCGGCAGCGCCGCCCGGCCCTCGACGCCGTCGGCGAGAAGCTGGCGGAGGAGCGCGAAGCCCTCACCGCCGCGATGACGGGGCGGCTGAAGGAAGAACTGCTCGGCAATCCCGGCGTCTGGGAGCGGCGCCTCGCCGACGCCGTCGCGACGGCGTGGGGCGTCAGCCCGTTCAGCATCTCGCTGCGGTTTTACAACGGCATCGGCGGGTACATCACCTCCTCCAGCCTGTTCCGGGCCCGGAACGCCGCGGCCGTGGCGCTGGTCGGAGCGACGATGGCCGGGCAGAAGCTCCGCGACTATCACGCCGGCAACGCGGCGGACGCGGGGCTCGATCAGCTCGGCGCCTTCGGGCAGGACGACGGCCTGCTGCGGGACGCCCGCTTCCGCCTGCAGGGCTTCACCGCCGACGCCGGCCTGCCGGGCGAACTGCTGACCCTCACCGACGAGCAGATCCGCGACCAGGGCGTCGCGGCGGAGGGACGCTTTCTGGAGGGGGTGCGGGGCAAGGTGGAGGCCCTCATCAAGAAGCTCGCGGCGAAGAACAGCCGCACGCCGGTCCGGCTGTGGTACGAAATCCTGCTGCTCAGCCTGCCGACCATCATCCTGCTACGGGCAGCGAAGAACTTCTTCTGGGACACCTTCCTGCGGCCGCTGATCTTCGGCGAGGCCGAGGTCGCCACGGCCGCCGGCCCCGTGTTGTACGGCGGGGACTACTGGATCGCCGGGGCGGTGTTCGCCTCGCTGTGGGCGGGGCTGTTGGTGATGCTGTTCAGCCGGCGGTTGCGACGGGGGCTGGACCGGGAGGTGAACGAACTGGCCCGCAGCGTCTCCGCCGGTCGCACCCCGGCCGGGCTGTTTCCCGCTCTCGAGGCCGCCGTCGCGCGGGCCCAGGCGGGGGCGGACCGGCTGCACCGCCTCGCCGGCGAGGC
>NZ_JBINJD010000055.1:0-29868 GCF_043951915.1 Alienimonas sp. DA493
GTGCTTGAAGTGACCGTCCCAGTACCCCCGGCCCCGCGCCCACGCCGGGGTCTCCCCGCCCCGACCCGCCCCCGGCGGGGGTCCGCCGTCCCGGCTCGCCCACGGCGGAGGACCGACGAACCCGCGGCGACCGTGACCGCTCTCGTCCTTCCAATCGTCCGCCTGGGCCGGACCGGCGAACGCCAGCAGTCCGGCGAGGCTGCCGAGGGCGAGAACAAGTTTGAGGCGGGGCATATCGGAACTCCTCAGGTCGGGGACGTGTTGCGGGGGCATGCTACCTCCGCAACGGATCGCCGGCCGCGGGACTGAATCGCGGATTAGAGAGGAAAAGCCCCCGCCCCCTTCTCAAGGAGCACGGCGTCGACTGGCTCGGAGACGACCGACCGGGCTCCCGAACTCCGGCCGCTCCGGGGCGCCGCCGCGAACCGCAAGCGGCCAGGGCCGGACGCCCGGGAGGTTCCCGGGGACTTCACGATTCGGCCGAGGAGCGGGGCCACGCCGGTTCGCCGGGATGGCGACTCCCGGACCGTCCGACCGCGTCGGCGAGGTCGCGGAAATTGTCGCCGCGGAATCCGCCGGGTTCGTAGCGTCGGCGGCTGCGCAAACTCGGCGAGGGCGCCGGCCGGCCCCGCCCGGACGGGTCGCCGGAGCCGGAGTCGGATCGAGGCCAGCGAGGAGTTCATGCCGATCGTGACCCCGGCGATCACGCCCTGTTTGATCATCCGTTTCAGAGCAGAATGCGGACCGGCGCCGGCAGGTGGGTGCCAGCGGCGACGCTGACGGCCCAGCCGACGAGGGCGCTGACGTTCATGCCCCGGAAGGCGGTGCCCCCACAGCGGCGATCGCGGGCCCGTGGATTGGCGGACCGTGCGAGACCGCACCGGCGCTGGCGAAGGTCAAGTGCGTGGCGGTGAACGCCATGCCGCTGACGCGGACGAACGGCCGCTCCCCGGAGGATGTGCAGAAACCGCGTCGAACGCGTCGAATGCGACGTGCGAACCCCCGCCGGCGTTGCCCGCAGGCGTCAGCGGGGCCGGCACGGCTCGCCCCGCCAGACCGCGAAGCCGGCCGCCTCCAGCGTCCGGCCGAGCGGGTCCTTCGCCTCCGTGACCGCCGCGATCGGTTCGAGCGGCTCGGCGAGGAGGCGGGTCGCGGATTCGCCGGGCGGCTCCCCAGAATCGAACGGTGTAACGCTGTGGGCTAGCGACAGCATCGCGGCGGCGAGGGCGTCGGTGTTGAAGCCGGCATTGATCGCGGGCTCTCGGCGGCGAACGCGTGGGTCAGAGTCGGATCGCCATTGTCGGCAAGCGTGGCATCGACGACCCGCCCGGTCGTGAAGGCGATCCGAACGCCGTTCGCGCCGTCGGTCAGTCCGCCGGCTGTGGCGAAGTCGCCCATGAGGTTGAAGGCGCCGTTCGCTTCGAGGTTCTGGTTGGAGAAGGCAGAACGCTTCTCGGCTTGATCGGCGCAGGCCGCCGTTCTTGAGCTACGGTTATTTTCGCCGCCTCTCGTTCCACGACGGAGTACGAACGCCGTCGCCTTGTTCCGGCACGCAGAAAATCCTTTCCGATGAACCGCATCCGCAGCATCTCTTACCGCCCCGGGCGCTGCGGCGCCGCGACCGTCGAGTTCGCCTTGGTGGCGCCGCTGTTCTTGCTGCTGATCCTCGGGATCATCGAGTTCGGCCGGATGCTCATGGTGCAGCAGATCCTGACCAACGCCACCCGCGAGGGCGCCCGACGCGCGGTGATCGAGGGGGCGACTGCGGAGGAAGTGCGGACGCTCGTCGACCGCTACCTCTCGAACGCCTCCGTCAGCGGCTCGACCGTCACCGTCACCCCGCACGAGCTGGGCTATCTGGGCTTCGGCGATTCGGTCACCGTCGAGGCGACGGTCCCCTTCGATTCCGTCAGTTGGACGCCGTCGCCCTGGTTTCTCGGCGGATCGACGCTGCGGGCGAGCACCGTGATGCAGGCGGAACGATTTCAATAACCCCTCCCCTTCGTCCTCTTCAATCTGCAGCGCCCTTCGAGGGAACGATGATGATGCGAGGCTTGACCGGTCCTCCCGCGAGCGGGCAACTCACGCATGGGCGGGCTCTGCCGGGCCTGCGAGGGGTTCCCGGCAACCGACGCCGGCGGTCTGTTTTCCGCCGCTCGCCGCACGCGTCCCGGCGGGGGACGATCGTCCTTCTGGCCGCATTTGTGCTGACGATCGCATTGGCGATGGTCGCTTTCGCCGTCGACGTCGGATACGTCGTTCATGTTGATACCGAGTTCCAGCGAACGGCGGACGCCTGCGCGTTGGCGGCGGTTCAGCATCTCCCGGACCGGACCGCGGCCATCGCGGCGGCGCAGCAGTTGGCCCTGCAAAACAAGATGAACGAAGGTCCCGTTTTGAGCGACGCCGATATCGAGTTCGGCACGTGGTCCACAGAGACGGCGACGTTCGTTCCGACGACGGAGGCGCCGGATGCCGTCCGGGTCACGGTGGAGCGGACCGCCGCGAAGGGAAACCCGTTACGGCTGTTTTTCGCCCCGATCATCGGGACCTCGGTCACGGACGTCCGCGCGACCGCGGTCGCCATGACCGATCGCCGCCTCTGCGGACCGTTGGTGGGAATCGATTGGATCGACGTTCCCGGCAGTCCCATGACGGACAGTTACTTTTCCAGCAAGGGCGACTATCTCGCGCAGGAGCCCGGCCACAACGGCAACCTTTGCAGCGACGGCTGGATCGACGTGAAGGGGGCCGCCTACATCGACGGAGACGCGAACCCCGGCGGGGGCCACCTGACTTCTATTTACGGCGGCTCCGCCGTCGTGACGGGCAACACTTCGCCGCGACTGCGACCGCTGGACTTGCCCAGCGTCGACGTCGGCGAAGTCTCGTCGGCGAACGACAATGCGGACCTGCCGCAGATCCGCAAGGGAAACAATTACGTCAGCATATTGGACCAGTTTCGAAATTTCCTGCTGGACGGCGGGCGGTCCTACACCCTTCCCTCCGGAGACTACTACTTTCACGACCTGATCCTGACCGGCTCGTCCATGTTGTATGCGGAGCCCGGCGTCAACATTTACGTGACGGGCCGGCTCGACACCTCCGGCGGCGACGTCGTCAATAGCTCGCAGATCCCGGGCAACCTGCGGATCTTCATGACCGGCGGGCCCGTCCGCTTCGCCGGCTCGTCCGACAGCCACATGGTAATCTACGCGCCCGACTCGGAGGTGGTGATTACGGGCGACAGCGGGTTCTACGGAGCAGTGGTCGGCAAAACGTTGAGTTTGGAAGGCGGCGGCAGCGTGCACTATGACGAAGACCTGAATCTGGACGCTGAGTTAAACCTGCCGCAGCGCGTCTCGCTGGTCCAATAGGCGGTCGCGACCGATGAACGAGAGCGTCGACCACGCGATTGAACCCGCAGCAGTCCCGCGCGGCGCCGGCCAACTGGCGGTGGACGGATCGGCCGGGCCCGGGGGGACGTCCCGGCGTTTGTGGGGTTTGACGGTCGTCGTATGCGTCGGTCTCTTCGTCGGCATGCTCGCTCGCTCCGACGGCGGCGGGCCCGTCGGCGAAGCTCGCGGACCGGCGCTCGTGGCGCCGGATACGCAGCGGGACGTCGGCACGGTCGAACCGGGGACGATCGTCCGGGAGGAGTTCGTCGTTTGGAATCGCGGCCGCAGCCGCCTAGTCCTCAACCGGCCGCACTGCCGCGGATGCGGCGGCGAGCTTCCCCCGACGTATGTCGTCCCGGCCGGGGCCGGTCGCAGAATCCCCGTCAGCTTTCGGTCGTTCGGCGTCGGACCGACGCGGCGGACGGTCGAGTGGACGACCAGCGATCCGAAGCAGCCGCGTTTGACGCTCACGGTGATCGCGAACGTCGGCGAAGCTCGCCAGCCGGAGACGGCGCTGGAATATCAGCCGCTGAACGAGGGGGCGGCTTTTCGAACGGCAACGCCGGCACGATGGACGGCTGGCACGGGGGCGGCGCTTCGTCCGCTGGACCGACCGCCGAAGGTCGATCCGTTCCGCAGCGTCGACGGACGCGACAACCGGCAGTGGCTGATCGACGCGTTCCGCCACTGACCCGCTCTGCCGCTGACCCACTGGTCGCCAGGGCGTGCGTGTCGTCGTAGTGGGACGGACACATGACTCTCCGCCCCCCCCATCGATCGCCGTGGCCACCCTTCCTGCACGAGGGACCCGTGTCGCCGGACGTGCCGACTTCCGCAACGGACCGTCTCCAAGTGGCGAGTGCTCCGCGCCAGTTCCGGGGAGGGGCCTCGCACTCGCTGCACACGTCTGAAGCCCTGGGAGCTTGCAACCTTGGGGACGCCGGACTACCGTCCGCGGACTGAGACCCAGTCTCAGCTAGCCTGCTTTCCCCACGTGTAGCCACGCCTCTTCGGGCCAGCGAGATCGAACGGTCGGGAAATCGACGGCGGGTGAAGACGTCGTCCCGGAAGATCCACCAAGAGGAAGCTCTCATGCCGCATCGCAGCCGCGTCCTGCTCCGTCGCCCCCAGTTTCAGCGACGTCCGGGGTTCACGCTGATCGAACTGCTGGTGGTGATCGCGATCATCGCGATCCTCGTGTCCCTGCTGCTGCCGGCCGTGCAGCAGGCCCGGGAGGCGGCCCGGCGCGCCCAGTGCACGAACAACCTCAAACAGATCGGGCTGGCCCTGCATAATTATCATGACGTTCACGGCAGTCTGCCGCCGGGCTGGGCGGACTGGTACGGCGTATACGCGTCGCCGCCCGTCCAGGCGGCTCACGCCAACGTCGCGCTCCTGCCCTTCTTGGACGAACCGAACGTCGAGAAGGCGTACGACTACGACGTGGCCTGGGATCACCCCAACAACGGAGACCTCGCCTCCCTGATGCCCACCGTCTACGCGTGTCCGTCGACGCCCGGCGCGGGACAGCCGGGGCCGGACGGCTTTCAGACCTCGGACTACGCGTTCGTCCGCAGCGCCTCCGACTGGTACGCCCACGAGGGACGGGAGCACGCCATGTTCGAGATCAATCACTTCAAGACGTTTCGCGACGTGAAGGACGGATTGACGAACACGATCATGCAGTACGAGTCCGCCGGACGCACGCAATCCTGGGTGCACGGGGAGCAAACGGCCGCCCCTGCCTGGTGGGACGGGAGCCACCGGGCGTGGACCGCCTGTTTCAACGCCAGTTGGTTTTATCCAGCCAAGTTCGCGCTCGACCCGAACGGGGGAGAGCCGACCGTCACCTGGTTCGTCGGTTCGGAGATCATCAACACGCACAACTGGACCAGCCCCTACTCGTTCCACGAAGGCGGAATCAACGTCAGCCTCGGCGACGGCTCGGTTCGTTTTCTGAGCGAGAACGTCAGCGTCGATGCGATCAACGGACTGACGTCCATCAACGGCGGCGAAGTCGTGGACGAATTTTAAGCCATGAAGACAGCAAGACGCCCCGTCCGCCCGCATGGCAGCCGCGATGCGAAACCGCGTCTCGCCGCGGTTTCGTCGCTCGGGGTCGCCCTCGTAGTTTCCTGCCTCGGTTGCGGCGGGGAGGATTGGCACGCCGATACGCACCCGGCTCACGGGCTGATTACGATCAACGGCGAAGCGCCCGAGGGGGCCGTCATCGAGCTGCATGCCGTCGGCGAGCAGCCCGACGTGCGAAATTCCCGGCCGTGGGCCGTCGTCGGGGAGGACGGCTCCTACACGCTTTCCACCTACGAAACTGGGGACGGCGCACCCGCCGGCGCCTATAGGGCGACCGTGAGATGGCCGCCCGACGTGTCTCAGCCTTCGTTGGCGGATCGACTCGGCGGAGCGTACGCGACGCCGGAGCGCTCGCGGTGGACGTTCACCGTCGTGGAGGGAGACAACGAACTGCCGCCGATCGAGATCCAAGGGGTCGAGGTCCAGTCGAAGGAACGCGCCGACGCGTCGCGCAAGGCTCCGCCGGGCCCCGGGATGGGGACGTCGCGGCCGTGACACCGGACCAGGACGGAATTGCGGAGCCGGAACGCAGGCTCAAGCCCCGCGCTCGGCAGCTTTGGCTGGCGGCTCACCGGTGGCTCGGCCTCTCGGTCGGCCTGCTGTTCGTCCTCCTGGGACTGACCGGCAGCCTGTTGGTCTTCGATCACGCCATCGACGAATGGCTGAATCCGGACCTTCTTCTATCGCAGGCTGAAGGCGCGGATCGGTCGATCGAGGAGGTCGTGGCGGCGGCGGAGGACGCCCACCCCGGCAACGCTCCGGCCGGCGCGGTCACGGCCCCGCGAATCGAAACCGGCGTGTGGACGGTCTGGTTCGTCGGGGGCGACGAAAAGGAGCCCGAGTTCACGGCGGTTCACGTCGACCGTCGAAGCGGCGAAGTCACCGGTCAACGCGTCTGGGGCGAATATTTGATGACGTGGGTTTACCGGCTCCATTTTCAGTTGTTCGCCGGGGAATTCGGCGGCGCCCTGGTCGGCGTGGCCGGCGTCTTCGTCATCGCGTCCCTCCTGTCCGGGATCTACCTGTGGTGGCCGCTGTGGAAAAACGGCTGGCGGGCGGCTTTCGCCGTTCGAAGGGGACGCCGGCTCATATACGATCTGCACAAATCCGTCGGGATCTTCAGCGCCGCCCTCCTCTTGGCGATCACGTTCACAGGCGTTTACCTGGAATTTCCGAACGTCTTCCACGGCGCCGCGTCCTGGATCTCGAAGACGACGGAGTCGCCGAGCGATTTGAGATCGGCGGCGCCGCGGGCGGGGGCCTCGATCTCTCCCGACGAGGCGCTCGAAATCGCCGCCCGCCGCTTTCCGAACGCTCGATTCGATCATCTGCACCCGCCGGAAGGGGACGCCGGAGTTTATGAAGTGGCGTTTCGCCAGCCCGACGAGGTTCAACGGTCCTTCGGTCGAACTCAGGTTTACGTCGATCGCTACACCGGCGAGGTCGTGGCCGTCCGCGCCCCGGAGGACTTCACGGCCGCCGACGCGTTCTTCGCGTGGCAGTTCCCGTTGCACAACGGCGAAGCGTTCGGATTGGTCGGCCGCTGGGTCGTATTTTTCGTCGGGCTCACGCCCGCCGGACTCTACGTCACGGGCTTTCTGCTCTGGCGGCGGAAACGGCTCTCGAAACGGCGGCGGCGACGCCGCCGCGTCCCGAACGCGGGCGCGGACTCCGCCGCCGCGGGGCCCCCGTTTCCGAGCGACGGTTCGCTCCGCGCCGAGCCGAACGTCGCCCCCCGTTAATGTCGCTCTCGCAGGAGCGCTCAGCGGGCGTCGGTTAAGGCTCCGAGTCATCGAGGCCTTTCCGAGCCCCGGGGGGGAGAACCGCTGAGGCCGCGGTCTGCAAACGCGTCAGTCGCAACGCCCCTTGTTGAAGGACGAGGACGTCCCGAATTTGCCGGGGCGCCCCCGCCGGCGGACCCCGGGGTCGGCCGTCCTGCCCAAGCAGTTGGCGACGCTCCTGCGAATCCTCGCTTCGCAGCCTCGGAAACCCTCGCACAAAATCCCGGACCGCCGCCGTCAGCTCCGGGTCCTCCGCCAGCCGCCCGGCGACGTGCCGGGCGATCGCCGCGGCGACGAGCTCCCGCTTGCGGGCGTTGCCGTAGTCCTCCGGCCCGCTCTTGCCGCCCGAACTCTTCAGGTGCGTCGCGACCGCCATCAGCCCCAACTCCGGCACGTCGGCTGCGAGGAACCCGCGGCCCACCCCCTCTTCGGCGATGCCCCGCAGGTCGACCCGCTCCAGCCGGCGTTCCTCTGAGTAGCCGAGCAAGGTGCCGCCGACGGAGGTGCTCATTACCCGCAGGCCGCTGGACGACTCCGTCCTTTAGCCACGGCCGGATGAGCGCGGACTGGTCTTGCCGCAGCGAGCTACCCCCGTATCCTGACCCCGGAACGTCGGCGGCCCCAAGATCTAGAGGTCGCAGTTTCTGCCGCGGGTGCTAATGATGTCGATCTCCTCCATCCCCGCGGCTGTGAGGTGCTGCCTCTGGGGCAGGGCCGCCGGAAGGTGCCAATACGACGGGTGCAACGAGCGGCTGGACCTAGACCTGCTGACCAACCACCGGATGAACCGGGCATTTCTTGCCCACTTCGTTGCCGACAGCCCCGACGGTCCCCGGGGGCACCCCGAACTCTCGGAGCGGCTCAAGAGCGACATCGACAACCTGATGCTGCTCTGCGCCGACCATCACAAGCTCATCGACGTCGACGAGGTGGAGACCCATCCTGTCGAACGTCTGACGGACATGAAACGGCGGCACGAGGAGCGGATCGCTCTGGCGACCGCGGTTCGTCCGGAGCGGCAGTCCCACGTGCTGCTCTACGGGGCCAAGATCGGCGCGCACGACGCCCCCCTCGGGTTCCGGCAGGCCGCGGAGGCGATGGTGCCGGACCGCTACCCGGCGGAGAACCGGGCGATCGAGTTGGGCCTGAAGAACGCCGTCCGCCAAGACGACGAGTCCGGGTACTGGCAGAACGAAGTCGAACACCTGCGGCGGCAGTTCGCGAGGAAGGTCGAGCCCCGTCTGGAGTCGGACGTGCGGCACCTCTCGATCTTCGGCCTCGCCCCGATGCCGTTGCTGATCGAGCTGGGCCGCCTCCTGTCCGACCTGCCGGCGGCCGACGTGCACCAACTGCACCGCGAACCGCCCGGCTGGTACTGGAATCCCCCGCCGAGCGATTTCTCTTATCAGGTCGTCGCTCCGGCCCCAACGACCGTCGCGGCCAAGTCCGTCGCCCTCGTGATCGCGCTCAGCGCTCCCATCAACCGGGAGCGGGTTGCGAAGGCGGTCGGCGGGGACGCGGCGGTCTGGACGATCACGCACGACGACCCGCGCATGGATTTCCTGAGGAGTCGGGAGCAACTGAGCCAGTTCCGGGACACGCTCCGGAGCGTCTACGACCGGATCAAGACCGTTTACGGCGAGGACGCCGCCCTGAGCGTTTTTCCCGCCGCGCCCGTGTCGGCCGCGATCGAAATCGGTCGGGTCTGGATGCCGAAGGCCCACCTGCCCTTCAGGGTCTTCGATCAGAACCAGGCGAAGGCCGGATTTCACCACGTCCACACCGTCGAACAGTAGCCGACCGAGGAGATCGTCGTGCCCGACAATCGCGTGCTGATCGTCGACCGCCTGCTCCGGGAGGTCGGCGAGGAGCTCGACATCCCGCCGTCGAAGTATCAGGAGGCGGTCGACCGCTACACGGCCGTCGGGCGGTGGCTGGAGGGCGGGACGTACCCGGGCGCCGCGGGGGCACCGCACATCTACCCCCAGGGCTCGTTCCGGCTCGGGACCGTCGTGCGTCCCCTCCGGGACGGGAAGGAACAGGGGTACGACATCGACCTTGCCTGCCGGATCGACCTCGCCCCCGGGGCGACGACGCCCGGGGAGCTCAAGCGGATGGTCGGCGACCGGCTGAAGGAGAACGCCACGTACCGTCGCATGCTGGAGCCGGAAGGCCGGCGGTGCTGGACGCTGATCTACGCCGAGGACGACGGCGTCGGCTTCCACCTTGACGCCCTCCCCTGCGTCGCCGACCCGGCGGGGGCGCCCGGAGTAGCGCCGCGGTACGCGGTACAAGCCGTCGAGATCACCGACCGGGAGAAGGACGCCCGGTACTCGTGGAACAAGAGCAACCCCAGCGGCTTCGCCGACTGGTTCGCCGACCGTCAGGCCGAGGCGTTCGCCCGCGTCGCCCTGCGTCAGAAGCTGGAGATCGTTCGAAGCCACGGCGATGTCTACATGAGGGTCAACGAGGTCCCGGACCGGCTCGTGCGGACTCCCCTCCAGCGGGCGGTCCAGCTGCTCAAGCGGCACCGGGACGTCCGCTTCGCCGGCCGTCCGGACGAGGAGGAGAAGCCGATCTCGATCGTCATCACGACCCTCGCCGCCCTCGCCTACGACCAGGAGCCCGACGTTCTTTCTACGCTCACGGCGTTCGTCGACCGGGTCGATCGGTATCCGGCCACCAGCGTGATCGGGCGGGACGGCGACCGATGGGTCATCGAGAATCCGGTGAACCCGGGGGAGAACTTCGCCGACCGCTGGAACGACCCCGGCAGCCGCCGGCACGAGGCGTTCTTCCGCTGGGTCGAGTGGGTTCGGGAGGACATCGAGGAACTGCTGAACGCGGCCACGGCGGCAGAGCTCGAGGGCGCCCTGCAACGGGCGTTCGGTGACGCCGTCGGGCAATCCGTCGCGGGCCGGTACGGCGGATCCATGCCGGGCGCCGGCGTCCCGATGAAGCCGTCGCTCGGTCGCCGGCTCGGGCGGGCGTTGAACTTCAACGTGCCGCACAAGCAGGCGCCGCGTTGGACCATGCGTCCGCAGTGCGGCGTGACGATCGAGGCGGAGTTCACGCGGAAGGGTAGGCGGCCCCAGCAAATCCGGAACGACGACGCGCCGCTCGACAAGCACGTCGGGCTGCGGTTCGAAGCCCGCACCGACGTGCCGAAACCGTACAAGGTTTACTGGCAGGTCGTGAACACCGGCGAGGAGGCAGCCCGCCGCAACCAGCTCCGCGGGGAGTTCTACGACAGCCACGGCGCCGGACGCACCCGGCATGAGCGGACCGGCTACACCGGCACGCACTGGGTCGAGTGCTTCGTGGTGAAGAACGACGCCTGCGTGGCGCGGAGCGGCGAGTTCGTGGTGAACGTGCGGTGACGCGGCGGGACGGCGATCGCCCCCGCGGCGATCCGCACCGCAGGCCCGCCCCGGGAGATCCCGGCGAGTGCGACGCCTGCGTCGATGCGTCGACGTCCGGCGGAACAGGGACCTGGCAGCGGGGGAGGCAGAAGATCCTCTCGGCCGGTCTGCGCCGGCTGCGTGCGGAGCCGTGAAACGGGAGCTGTGGTCCGGCCCGGATCGGCCTCAGGCTGGAGCGGCGCGGCGGCGACAACGCCTCCGTTGTCGAACCCTCATATGGTCGGAGGACGACCGGCGCAGTCGACCCGGGGCGACCCATGCGGGTTCGAGTCTGTGTTACGAGCCGTTCCGCCGTTCGCCGCAAATCGGGGCCGCCAGTGAGCGGGCTCCGTCGGGGCGGCATCGCTCCGGCGACGCGTCGACGCAGGCGCCGCACTCGCCGGCGGCTTCGGGTGGCGGGGGGGAGCCGCGGGGCCGTTCGTACGGCTTGGCTGCTCTGGCGAAAGGCCGGCTGGAAAAATCCGCAGGGTGTCAATGTGGGCACCCATGGAGCCGCCGGTTCGGGCTCGTAAGGCGGTGCCCGCTCCCTGCTGTTCTTCCGCCTTGATCCGGCGGCCGGTCCTGATGAGCCGGTCGGGAGTCCAAGCGGACCGGGGGCTTCACCGGTTCCGAGGCCGCGGACGCCCGGGGCGGCCGTCGGGCGCTCCGTCAACTGGCGCCACTCCGGGAGGCGAACGTCCCGCCCCCGGGTCGCCGCTGATCACACCGGTGTGTCTGCTACGAGACGAGGAAAGGGGCCGGCGTTCTGAACGCGGGGATGGACGTGGGCGGGGCACTCGTTCGGTTGCCCGAAAACTGTCGGTCCGGCAGATCGGTTTCCGTTTGCGGTGCCCTCAGCGGCGGCCGGTCCACGGCGTGCTGGTACGTCTGCCGACTGCGCTGTGGCGGCCCCAGCGGCGAAGCAGTGCGGTGCCGCGGGACGCCGTTCAGCGCCGCACGCCCGCAGTCAGTCGGCCCTCCGGCGATCCGCGGTCCCTTGTTCCGGAGGTCCTCGCCTACGCGCAGCACGCCCGGACTTTCCCGTCAGCCGGAGGGGTGCCCCCCGTTTAACGATCGGTTCACGGCCGCGGAGTTCGATTCGTCCCGATCGTCCGCGGGAGCCACACGACAAGAGGCCTCACGGTCAAGCCCCAAGGGGGCGGCAGACCCGCCGACGCGATCGTCGCCCGCGTCGTCGCGTCGCCCGTCCCAGGGCTCCGCCTCACCCGGCGGACAGTCTCGTCAGCCCGTCCCGCAGGGAATCGGCGAGGTCTTGCTTTTCCGTGAAGTACGTGGGTTTGTCGTTGCCCACCCGTCCCTCCCGGAACGCAGCGACGGAGCCGAAGCTTCCGCTCCCGCGGCCGGCGTTCATCACCGCGCACAACTCGCGGCGCTGCAGTTCGCTCAGGGCTTCGAGCCGCTCCATGAGGACGTCGCGCTTGGCATTCTGCGGTGAGTCCCGCTGTTCGGCAGCGTCTGCAACTTCGAGGACTTGCTCGGGAGTGATGTGCTGGAGGTCGTTCACGGGAGCGGTCGTGGGTCAGATAACAATGTGGAAACAGGGGGTGCCAACGTGAGAGTAAACGCCCGGCGTGTCCAGTTCGCCATCCACCTGCGGTTGCTGCAAAATTCGCAAGCTCGATGCTGAGCGCGAGGCACGGAACCTCGCCTTGCGGAATCAGCGAAGCGTTGGCCCGATCAAGCCGTGGCCCGGGCTTGTCGGGCGTACACGCCCGGGCCGCCCCGCTGCGACGCCAGAGTCGATCGCCCAACTGCCGGCCATCGCCCCCCCGAATGCGTCGTCACCGCCGGTCCAATGCCGCTGGCGATGACCCGGAGGCGCCGAGGCGACGCGGGCGTCGACCCCGCCGGAATGATAAAGGGGCGTCCGGAAAGCCGGACGCCCCTCTGATAGATAACTTGGACAACCTGCTAACGCGGATAACGATTCAACGAAGACAACCTGCTAACGAGAATAACGGTTCAACGGAGATCACGGGTCAACTGGTCCGGCACGGGCGGACGGTTCACGCCTGCGGCACGGCCGCCTCGATTTTGGTGAAGCGGGTGCGGCGGTACTTCCCGCGTTCGCGGGTCATCTCGATCCCCAAGCGTTCGAGGATCGGGGCGACCTCCTGCAGCCGGCGGGTGAGGGCCGCGGCGTTGGTCGGCCAACCGGTCCCGGTGCGGTCGCGGTGATCGACGGCGGCGTTCACCTTCGCGAGCAGCTTCGCCGGCTGGGCCACGTACTCCACCGGCTTCGGCGGCTGGCCGTCGGCGACGAACTTCTCGTTTTCCAGTTCGACGACGCCGAACTGCGTCTGCAGAAACTCAATCAGGGCGCGGACGTCCGGGTAGCCGTCGAGCAGGTCGTCCTCGATGGCGCCGACGGCCGTCCAGTAGTTCCGCAACACGGCTCCCGACTCGAAGCCGAGGGCCGTCTCCGCGGCGGTCGCGCGGGCGGCGAAGTCCGCGAGGCGCGGCAGCCCCGCCGGCGGAGGCGCCCCCTCCTCCTCGGTCTTCAGCGCCGCCGACATGCCGTTCAGCAGCGCCGTGAGGGCCGCGGGGCGGGCGGCCGCGACCTTCGCGTCCAACTCCGCCTCGGGGATCAAATCTTCCGACTTGATCGACTCGGCGGTCACCGGCAGCACGCGGCTGCCGAGGTCCGGGGCCCGGACGAAATCGCCGATCCCGTTGAGGATCACCGGGTTCTGGAACGACGTGAGCACCTCCTCGGAATCGGTGTACAGCTTCCGCACGCCGGAGGCGGCCCCGGTCAGGATGCGACAGAGGGCGTCGCTGAGCCACGGCTTGAGCGTTCCGCAGTTGTCGTACGCCAGCAGGTGCGAGTTCTTGGCGGCGATGACCAGATCGTCCTCGTTGCGCGGCGGTCGGCGGACCGGGGCAGCGTTCGGGTCGATCAGGGCCTTCGCCTGCTTGGACTTGTACGTCTTCGCCGACCCGTGCTGACCGTTCAGGTACATGCCCGCGAACGGCCCCTCGGGGAACAGCGACGTGCAGAGGAAGGCCGCGAACAGCGACCGAGACTCCGGCGCCAGGTGCATCAGGTCGAGGAACGGCTCGAGATCCGCCTCCTCCGGCGGGGCCGGCTCCGTGAGCGGCAACTGGCCCTGCGGGCGGACGAAGGCCACCGGGGAGTCGGGAACGATCGACCAGCCGTCGCCGTCGACCACGATGGCGCGGCCCGTCTCGTCCGCTATGTCGATGACGATCGAGGACCGTCCGTCGATCTCAGCGCGGGCGGTGCGGACGAACACTTCGGCCTCCTCGCCCTCGAAGCAGGCCATCGCGGCGACCGTCTCCACGACCTCGCTCATCGCCTCCGCCTTCACGGCGCGGCGGGTTTGGGCGAAGTAGTGCCCGCGGACGGCGGTCTGGAACGCACGTCCGCGGACGGGCATGCATTCCGAGCGACCGCCCCCGTTCTTCGCGGCCGGCAACTCCATGATCACGTAGGGTTCGCCGTCGGCGGTGTGGATCGGCGTGATGAAGGCCTCCAGCATGTCGACCACCCGCTCGGCGACGGTGTCGGCACGGCCGATCGTCTCGCCGGCGTCCGCTTTCGCGATCGCGGCGCCGAGGTCCGCGTCGATCTGGGCGACGATCACCGGGGCGGCGTCGGCCGGGGCCGTCGCCACCACGCGGTCGCAGAAGGCCGCACGGGCCTCGGCGTCGTCCGGGTCGAAGTCCTGCACATGGAACTCCTTGGGGGCTCCCCCGTCGGCGGGGGGGAGCGAAGCCGCGACCGTCCGCACGCTGGTGCGGTCGGGCAGGCTGCAGTGGATTTGCACCGCCCGGGCGGGGGCGGCGTTTTCGGGGACGTTCGCCGTGGGTTCGGCGGGATTTGTCGTGGGTTTCGTCTTGTTGCGCACTTGTGCGCTCCCGTTCAGGGGTGGGGTGGTGGCGGGGTTCGCCGTGGATTCGGCTTGCGCCGGGGTGTTCGCGACTTGCGTCGCGGCTTCGGCTTGCGCCGTGTTGTCCAAATCAGTGGACATCTGGTTCTCCGAATCGGAGGTTGAAAGGTGGTCGAGAAATCCCGCACGTGGACGGGGCTGCGACCTCAGCCCCGTCGGGATGACGGTTAGCGGCGGTTCCGGGCGTTGGCCCGGGCGACGCTCGGAGGGACGGGGGCGGACGGGCCGCCGGGTGCGAAGAGACGTTCGAGGTCGCGCCAGCCGCGGCCGGAGCAACCGTTGTGGTGGCAGCCGGCGTGGACGCCGCCGCCCGCGAACTGCAGCACGAAGGCGGCGCGGTCGTCGTGCAGCGGGTTCCACGGGCAGACGGGCAGAACCCAGAGGCGCCCCCCGTCGCGGTAGGGGCGGGGGCCGTCCGCGTCCGGCAGGAAGGTCGCCATGAAGCGGTCGAGGGCGGCGCGGGTGCGGGGGCGTCCGCCGCCGCCGCGGACCGCTCCGCCGGCGCCGCGTCCGACCGTCTGCCCGGCTCCGGCGACCACGGTCGGAGCCTCGGCGGCGAGCCCGGCGATCAGCGGCGTGCGAACCACGACCGCGTCGCCCGGATCGTTCAGCGTGCAGAGGCGGTGGGGGCGTTCTGCCGTGGCCTCGCCCTTGCGGTTCACGGTGCCGGCGAGACGGATCAGGCGGTTGGCGTCGGCGACGGTCGTGTCCACCTTCGCGGGGCCGCCGGGGTGGCGGGCGGCGAGCGCGGCGAGGGCCCGTTCGACCAGCCCGCCGTCGTCGGCCGGCAGGTCGACGCGGTACAGCCCGTGGCACCCGTTGCCGGAGCTCCGGCGCAGCGGCCAAGGCCAACCGGCGGCGCGGAGTTCGACGGCGAGGACGTCCAACAGGTCGCGGGCGGCGTCCACCTCCTCGTCCGTGGCGGAAGTGCCCGAAGGCCGTTCGGCCTCCACGTCCACGAACAGGTGCGTGCGGCGGAGGACATCGTTCGCGGAGGCGGACGGCCCCCACGGCTGATCGGGGCGGTCGAGGGGCAGGTTCGGCAGCACTTCGGGCTGCAGCGGGTTCAGCGTGCGGTAGACCTGGAATCCGAGGGCCGAGGCCTCGTCGGCGTGGCAGGCGAGCTGGTAACGGTCCGCAGCGCGCCAGCGCCATTTCTCGGTCTGCGGGCGTCCGCCGGCTCCGAGAACCAACTCCCCGTTCTCGTCATGGAGGGGGCGGAAGCAGCGGAGTTCGCGGATCTCGCCCGTCTCGGTTTCCAGACCGAGGGCGTCGTAGACGTGCTGGGCGACCGGCTCGGAGGCGTGCGGACCGAAGTCCGGGTAGACCGGCTCTTCGGCCCCGGCGTCGCCGGGCGCGGGAGCGTTGTTGTTGGGGGGCGGGGTTGTCATAGAAAAATCGTGAAGCTGGACGGTCGCACCCCGTCTTTCGGGGGCGTCGACCGGGCGGGAGCGCCTATGGCCGAGGCTTAAAGACCGGCAGAAATCAACTCATCGAGGTCTTCGCGGCGCACCAGCAGACGGCCGCGAGGGCCGGTGCCGGACACGCGGGTGGCGTTCAGACGACCGTTGTTGATCCAAGAGCGAACCGTGTAGGGGGCGCGGCCAACCTCGGCGGCGACGTCGTCCACAGTGAGCAGCGGCTTCTTGACCTTGCCGCGGGTGAACTCGATGACTTCGTCGAGCTTCCGGTCCATCGCGTGCACCACCGCCCACATGGCGGCGATGTCGACCGGCGGGATCTCCGCAGTCGAGGGGGAGGGGAACATCAGGGCGTTTTCCGGTACGAGGGTGAGAAAACCCAAGCGGATCAGAAGACGAAGAATGACGCCGGCCAGCGGGGCCGGTGCAGAAGATGATCGTGCGGGCCAATGCCCGTCTTCACGATCCGCCCGAGATTGTCGAACGACCCACGCCGAAAGGCGGTGGGTCAAGGACTCGACGGATGGTTGAGTGGGCGGCACCCAGCATCCGGGATGGGAAGACTACTGACGGTTGAAGGTGTGTCAACGCCAAAGGGACGACGAACGTCAGAAAGTTGTCGCCGCACGAACTTCGATCGGCGTCGCTAGTTCCGGCAGGAGCATTGCCGCCGCAGCGACCGCTGCTGTCCGACACGTGTCGCTGCCTCCGGAGAGGGCAGGCGGCAGGCACAGCACACCCCGCGGCAGCACGGCAGCCGGTCGGCACCCGGCCCGTTCCAATTCGCACACCAGCGCCGCGTGGATCTCCCCTCTGGTCAGCAGCACGCCGGAAGCGTGCATCGCTGACGGTTCGACGGAGCCGCCGAACGTGCCCGCAGCCCCAAACGCCGGGACGCGGAGCGCGGCCGAGGCTGCAGCGACGGAAGCCCTCGCCCGTCGCACCCGGTCGACGGCACTTGGTTCGTTCGAGTCCGCCGCCAGCTTCTCAAGCAGCCGGAATAGTTTCCCACGGCTGTCATCGCGGTCCGCGGCTCCTTCGCCGCGAAAAACGTTCAGAATCGAACGGTCGACCGTCTCCTCGTCGCTACCGCAGATCTCGCGGATGAGTTCATGGAGTTCTTCGATCAGCCGCAGGCGGTCCACGTCAGCGAGCCCAGCGACCCGCAGCAATTGGGAAGTGCCGTCGACTGCCGCGACCTCGTCGAGCCCGGTCCACCGCTCACGTAGCAAAGCCTCCCTCGGCCGGTCTAGGCGCTCGGGGGCGGCGATAGAGCCGACGGCTCTCGCGAGCGTCGCGGCGGCGTCCCCGCTCAGCCCGTAGGCGAGCGATTCCGCCGCCAGCAACGCAAGGTCCGGCGACTCGCAGAGCGCCCGGACCGCGGCCGTCAACGGGGCGTTCGAATCGCTCTCCCCGACGCTTCGCCAGATGTCGGGGCGAAAGAGCTGCGGGAGAAACTTGCGGACGTACGCGACGTGAGCGAGGAGGTCCAATTCAGGTAGGCGGACGATCAGCGGTTCGGCGTTCGCGGCGGACGCCAGCATCGGCGGGGCGTCCAAGGGCGGGGCGGCGTCCGCCGCGAGCGTCGGCACGGTCTGGACGGTCTGCCGGAAGACTCCGGCGCCCGCAGCAGTCCGCCACCGATCCAGTTGCTTGATCCGGAACCACGCCCGCAACGCGGGGTCGACCTTCGCGTACGGCCCCCATCCGGCGGGACATCGCGGCGGCGCTCCGTCCGCCGCCGGCGGGAGTGACAACGGGCGGTCGAAGTGATCGGTGAGCCGGATGATTCGGCCGGCAAGAAATTTCCCTTCTTGCTCGTCGGAGACGGCGAGGGCTCCCGAGGCGTCTCGTTGGATCAGCCCGCCCGACAGCGGCAACTGATCGAGTCCCCCAGATTTGGGAAACCCGGCGTGCCCGGCCTCGAACGCCGCATCGTACTCCTCAATGAAGTTCTTGCACGCTGTATGATGCAGGGGCACTTCAGCGCGACTCAAAGTCTCAGCCGCGAAAGAGAGGCGGGCGTCCGCGGCGGCGAAGTTCGGTGCCTCCGCTTCAGGTCGCAGCAGTCCGGTCGCTTCAAGCAGCTCGGTGATCGCTTCCTGGTCTGTCGGTGCCGGCAGTTCTTGCCGTCTCATGCCTCCCAGCAATGCTCGGGTACGCAGGAGACCGACGTCGACGAGGCGTCCGGACGTCACTGCCCGCCACATGTCGGCATCGTTTGTCCGGCCGAGTGCCGCCGATACCTGGCGGGTGTCGCGGAGAAACGTCCCGGCGCACCGGCAGATCAACAGATCGCCCTCCGCCAATCCGTCCGGTGCCGCCGCGAACTCCACGGGTTTGACTACTCGGTCGAGGCGGCCCCCGCGGAGCAGCACTGCGTCGTGAACGCTGACGTCGCTCACGGCGCCGCCCCGTAGTCCAGCACGCCGACGGCCGCCTTCGTCTTCGCCGGGATTAGGTGGCGGTACCGCTTGGCCATCTCCTCGGTCGTGTGACCCATCAGTTCGTTGATGACCCGCTGGTCGATCCCGGCCATAGCGAGGTTGCTGGCGAAGGAGTGGCGGTAGGTGTGGAAGCCGACCTTGAACCGCTCCCCGCCGAGGTGCCAGTCCGTGTGCCGCATCGGCTGGCGGAACAGGCGGTCGGCTTTGTCGACGTTCAGCTCGCCGCCGTCGTCGTCGGGGATCACGAACCGGCCGCCGGCCTTCGCGGCCTTTTCGAGCAGCGGCTTGAGGGCGGGGTGCAGGTCGATCGTCCGCGGGGTCTCCTTCTGACGGCGGCTCTGCTTGCGGCTGTGGGCGGTGATCGTGTCGCGGACCAGATCCACGTCGTCCCACTTCAGTCGGGCGATCTCGCCCCGCCGCATGCCGGTGTAGGCGGCGAGCGCGTGCAGCAGCACGCTGCGGTCGTCGTCGGCTTTGGCTTTGACGAGGTCAAGCAGTTCGCCGATCTCCGCCGGCAGTAGGAACAGCGCCTTCCACGCGTCCTTCTCCTCGTCCTCCGACATCCCGCCGCGGGCGATCAACGCGTCGATCTCGGACTTGTTGCGGAACCGGTCGAGGCTGGGGATTTGGCCGACCCGCTTCACGCCGGCCATCAGGTTCTCGGGCAGGTGCTTCTCCTCCTCGCACCACGCGAAGAACTGCCGGAGCGTCTGCCGGGTGCGCTCGACCGTGTTGGCGTGCCGCTCCTTCATCCGGGCGTCGAGGAACGCCCGCAGGTCGTCGGTCTCGATCCGGTCCAGCGGGCGGCCCGCTTTGACGCCGAGGTGCCCGTCGAGCTGCCGGAGGTGCTCCAACTGGCTCTTCAGGTAGGTGGCGGCGATCCGCGGCTTCTGGCGGGTCTCGAAGCGGTCGACGGCCTCGCGGTAGGTCAGCCGGTTCGACGCCTTCTTGGCGGCCTTGGCGGTGCCGCCGGCGAGGATGAACGTGCCGACGTTCACGCCGTCGGGGACCGTCAGCGTGCCGGTCGTCAGCCGGTGGATCGTCGTCTCGACCACCTTGAGGGCGTTCTCCGCCTCCTTCCGGTCGCGGGTCTTCAGGCTCTTCTTATATTCGCGGCCGCCGTAGCGAAACCGGGCGAGGTAGATGCCGCCCTTCTGGCCGAGATTCGCCATGTGAAGCTGGAGGGGATGGGCCGGTCGGGGCGGAGGCACCCGCGAGGCACCCGGTCCGAATCGGGCCAAAACCTCGGCGGGGCGGGGGCGCCACGCCGTGCCACACGATCGCCGTGTGAGGCACTTATGAGGCACCTTGCCGAATCGTCCGCCCACGGGCCGAACCCGTCAACCCCTCTGGCGCTACAAAACCAGTGGCCGGGACGGGATTCGAACCCGTACGGGGCTTCCGCCCCGGCGGATTTTAAGTCCGCTGCGTCTGCCGTTCCGCCACCCGGCCGGGTGGGGGCGCCGATCACGACGGCGTCGCGGGCGGGCGCTCCCAGACGGCCGACAGTCTCCGGCGGGGGGCGGTTCGCCGCAAGCCGCGACGGCCGCACGGCCGACCCGCCGTCGGACGCTCGCGGCGCTTCTACAGCCGCTCGTAGGGGAGCTGGAACGGCTCGTCGATGAGACTCAAATCGCCGGTTTCGAACCCCCGACGGAACCACCGCACCCGCTGGGCGCTGGTGCCGTGCGTGAAACCTTCCGGGTTCACCGTGCCGGTCGCCTGTTTTTGCAGCACGTCGTCGCCGATGCGGCTGGCGGCGTTCAACGCCTCCTCCACGTCGCCGGGCTCCAGAAAGTCCTTCTCCTGCCGGGCGTGGTGGGCCCACACGCCGGCGAGGAAGTCGGCCTGTAATTCCAATCGCACGCTCATCTCGTTCTCCTGCGGCGTGCCGCGGTAGCGGTTCATGCGGTCGCTGTAGCCCAGCAGGTTTTGCACGTGGTGGCCGACCTCGTGGGCGACGACGTACGCCGCGGCGAAGTCGCCGGGGGCGTTCATTTGATCCCGCAGCTGGGCGAAGAAGGACGGCGATAAATAGACGTTGCGGTCCGCCGGGCAATAGAAGGGGCCGATCGAGGAGCCGGCGATTCCGCAGCCGGTGTTCACCTGCTGGCCTTGGGAGAACAGGACCAGCGTGGGTTTTTGGTAGGGCCGGTCGGCGTGCTGTTTAAATTCGCCGTCCCAGGCGTCCTCGGTGCTGGCGAGGACGACCTCGACGAAGTTCTTCGCGTCGTCGTCCTCGCCGGCCGGGCGGTTCGCGGCGGCGCCGCCGTTCTGGGGGAGGCGTTGCGGGGCCTGCATCGCCTGTTGCGGGTCGCCGGTGAGGAGCCAGACCAGCGCCACGATCACCAGCGTGCCGAGCCCCCCGCCGCCCAGCGCCAGCCCTTTCGCCGGCACGCCGCGGCGATCCTCCACGTTCGTGCTTTCGCGGCGACCTCTCCAGCGCATGTCGGGCTTTCGGCAGTTCGGGGCGGGGACCGGAGCGATAACCTACCCGCCCCCGCCGGCGGCGTCCCCGGGGCGGGCACGGTGATTCCGGTCGCCGACGGGTGGGGAAAGTCGCGGGGCCGCGGCGTCCCCCGGTGGGCCGCGGCGGTGGCGGGGAGAACGCATCGGCGAGTACGCTTCGGGGCTCTCGCCCACGAAACCTCGGACCTTCCGACGATGCTCGCCGCTCCGCTGTCCGCCGTCCTGGCGCTCGCCCTGCTCCCCGCCGCCGCCCCCGATCCCCAGGCCGCGGGCGACGTCCCGCAGGGCAAGGTGACGGACGGCGTCTTCGCCGACTCCGCGATCTACCCCGGCACGCTGCGGCGCTACAGCGTGTACGTCCCGGCTCAATACGACCCGAACGAGCCCGCGGCGCTGATGGTGTTTCAAGACGGGCACAACTTCGTGACGGAGAACGGCCCGTTCAACGTGCCCGGGACCTTCGACCAGCTCATCGCCGCCGGCGAGATGCCGCCGACGATCGCGGTGATGGTCGACCCCGGCTACTCCGCCTCCCAGGTCGAAAGGCAATTGGGCGGAAAGGCCCCGGAGGGCCGCGGGTGGGAGGTGAAGGTCGACGGCAAGCGGCTGCGACCCGGTAACCGCAGCATCGAATACGACACCGTCACCGACGACTACGTCCGCTACCTCAACGAGGAGTTGTTGCCCGTGGCTCTGAAGGGGCTGAACGTCTCGCAGGACCCGGAGCTGCGGGCGATCTGCGGGAACAGTTCCGGCGGGATCTGCGCCTTCACTGCGGCCTGGTTCACCGCCGGGGAGAAGGGCGGCTTTAACAAGGTGATTTCGCACATCGGCTCCTTCACCGGCATCCGCGGCGGGCGGGGCAGCGGGGTGCCGGGCGGGCACGAGTACCCGGTGATGATCCGCAAGAACGACCCCAAGCCGATCCGCGTGGCCCTGCAGGACGGCTCCAACGACCTGTCCAACGAGCACGGCGACTGGTGGCTGGCGAACCAGCAGATGGCCAGCGCCCTGGAATATAAAGGCTACGACTACAAAACCTGGTGGGGCGAGGGCGGCCACAGCAGCCAGGACGCCGGCCCCGGCTTCGACGAGCGCCTCAGGTGGCTGTGGCGGGACTGGAAAGAGGACGCGGCGAATTGAGCGACGGGCCCGCCGCCGGTCCGTCCGTTCCCGAACGGTCGGCCGGCGTGGTGACGGACGTGACGGGCGGGCGGATCGTGTTGCGATCCGTCCGCTTTCGTTCGAGACCGGCCGTCCGTCGGGCGGGCTTCCGTTTCGAACCGTGGCTGTGGCGGCGGACCTCGCCGGTCCTCCCCGGGGACCAATGGCCGGGCTCGCCGGACGACCCGCTCGCCGCGCCGTTCGCCCGGCTACGCGACGCCGGGTTCGCGACGCCGGGTTCGCGACGCCGGGTTCGCGACGCCGGGTTCGCCTTCGCTGTCTCGAAGGGCGTCGGGGCGTCGGAGACGTTCGCGGGACTCCGCGAGCGGGGGCTGCTGACCGGGACGTACCTGGAGCAGTTTCGGACGGACGGCGGCGTGCGGTTCCGCCGGATTTGACGGCACGGACGCGGCGGAGGGCGCCGCCTCAAGGCGGTCGGCAACCCCGCTTTCGCTCCAATGTATCGGCGAGGCAAAAAAAAACGGGAGAAATCGGCGTTTGGCGATGCGTTGGCGGGCCGGCCCCCATTATCATCGGAAACGGTCGATCTGACCGGGCCCAATCGGGCCTTTCCCCATCTCTCCAATCCCACGGAGTCGTCCATGACTCTCGCACGCCGTCGGGCCGACGCGTCTCGCGCCGGATTCACGCTCATCGAACTACTGGTGGTGATCGCGATCATCGCGATCCTCGTCAGTCTTCTGCTCCCCGCGGTGCAGCAGGCGCGAGAGGCGGCCCGCCGCAGTCAGTGTCAGAACAATCTGAAGCAGATCGGGCTGGCGATGCACAACTACCACTCCACCTACGGGGTGTTCCCGGCGGCCTGCGGGGGCACCGGCTTCGGGCTGAACGGCCACCAGGGAAAAACGTCCGCGAACAGCAACCGCAACGGCATCAGCGCCTTCGTGGGACTGACGCCCTTCCTCGACCAAACCGCCCTCTGGAACGTCATCTCCAAGCCCTACAACAAAAACGGGAGGAGCTACCCTCCCATGGGGCCGTCGCCGTGGACCCGTTCGTACGACCCGTGGGTCACGCAGATCGCGTTCCTGCTGTGCCCCTCCGACGGCACCAAGGTCGTGGACCTCGCGGACTCGAACTACGGGATGAACTGGGGCGATAACGGCGAGGGGAACACCACCAACGGCGGGAACTGGCCGGAGTTCAACCAATCCGCCCCGGCGCAAAGCGGCGAGCAAACCGGACCGGACTACACCGGGATGACCCGCGGGATGGCGATCCGTGGAGAGAACCTCGGCGTCCGGGACGTCCGCGACGGCACCACGAACACGCTGCTGGTGGGCGAATTCGTACGTGGCGACAAAACGCGGAACCTTCTGGGCAACGTCGCCTGGGACGTCGGCGCCGCCATGTACGACAACCCCGGGGACAACTGCATGAACAGCATCGTCGATCCCACCGACCCGTCGCAGTACGCCCCCAGCGTCACGATGATGCACGAGCGGAACGGCGAGTGGGTGCGTGGGAGCCGCTGGGCCGCCGGCGCAGCGTGTCACACCGGTTTCAACACAATTACGCCGCCGAACGGACCGAGCTGCAAGAACCCGGTCTTCGACGGTTCGCCCGGCGGCATCTTCGCCGCAACCAGCCGCCACTCCGGAGGCGTCCAGGTGACGTTGGTCGACGGGTCGGTCCGGTTCATCTCCGAGACCATCGACACCGGCAACCTGAACGCCGCCATGGTCACGAACGGGAGGAGCCCCTACGGCACCTGGGGCGCGTTGGGCACGCGGGCCGGCGGCGAAGTCACCGACGACTTCTGAGGCGGCCCGTCCGCCGGCCGAAGCCGGGCGGAGGTCGACCCGGAGCGCTCTCCCCGCTCCGCCCGCAGCAACGGAAACGCCCCGATTCCCGCCGGAATCGGGGCGTTTTTATGAGGACCGGCGACCGACCGCCGCGATCAGTAATCTTCGGGAAGGTCCGAGGGCTCTTCGCTCTGCTCGACGATGCCCTCCTCGACGCTCGAATCGCACCCCGCGAGCGGGGCGAGGCCCACGAACAGGGCCGCGACGAGCGTCAGCAGGTATTGGAGGTGGTTGGGACGACGGCGACGGATCATTTGACGGTCTCTCGGTCCGGGGAAAAGGGAGTGGCCTCGATTCTGCCGGCGATTCGTTCGAATGTGCAACTGTCCGATCGGCGACTCCCGATCCATTCGCGCCGACCAACCGACGCGAATCACGCCGCGCGGTCCCAGAACCGCAGGGCGCGGCACTTTTTGAGAAACGCCCCGGCGTCGGCGGCCGTTTTCAATTCGATGCAGCCGTCGTCGATATCGTCCGGCACGACGCCGGCCTTGCCCAGCAGCGGCATGGCGGCTTTCGCGTAGGCGATGAACTTTTTGTGGGCGAAGGCGTCCGCCACGAAGTCCCGGGCCGGCGGCATCTTTTTCAGGTCCACCGCCCCGTCCATCGAAGGCAGCAGGGCCACGGCGTCGTAGAGCACTGAGGGGCCGCCGTCGATCTTCTCGTCGGCGTCGTGATGTGTGCCGGCGCTGTCCGTCACGCCGCCGACCTGCGGGGCGATCAGGTCCAGCATCGTCCCCTCGGTTTTGCAGGCTTTCATCAATGCGGCGAGCAGGTCGGCGTCCACGCCGTCGGTCACCAGCGCCCCGACCTTCCGGCCCTGAAAGGAGTTCGGGCCGTTCTTGAGGATGCTCAGCGCGTCGGAGGGTTTGAGGTCCTGCCGCGTCGGCCGGGCGGCGTCGGCGGGGGCGGGCATCTCCTCCAACCGCAACTGCTTCGCCACGGTCTTTGCGAGGCCCTCGTCGACGTTCAGCAGGTGCGAGACCATTCGCTTGCGGATCGCCGGCGTCTCCACCTTGCTGAGTTCGAAGGTGAAGGCGTCGGCGATGTGCGTCTGCTCCTCGGGCGTCTGGCTGATATAGAACTGACGGGCCTGGCTGTAGTGGTCGGCGAACGTTTCGCTGCGGACGCGGGCCTTGGCGCCGCTCTCCTTGACCGGGACGGATTGATAGCCCGCCTCCGGGTTCTCCTTCGGGTTGTGGCCGGGGCCCCAGCTGTTCGGTTCGTAATTCACCCGGCCGACGGGGTTGTGCATCGCCATGTGCCCGTCCTGCTGGAAGTTATGGAACGGACATTTCGGGGCGTTCACCGGGATATGGGTGAAGTTCGGCCCGCCGAGACGCTTGGTCTGGGTGTCGAGGTAGCTGAAGTTCCGGCCCTGGAGCAGCGGGTCGTTGGTGAAGTCGATGCCGGGCACGACGTTCTGCGTGCAGAAGGCGACCTGCTCCGTCTCCGCGAAGAAATTCTCGACCCGCTCGTTGAGCACCAGCTTGCCCACCCGCCGCACGGGCACGAGTTCCTCCGGCACAATCTTCGTCGCGTCCAGCACGTCGAAGCCGTACTCCTCGATCCAGCGGTCGGCGTCGGCGTCGGTGAAGGTTTGCAGGCCGAGTTCCCACTCCGGGTAGTCGCCCTGCTCGATGGCGGCCCAGAGGTCGCGGCGGTGGAAGTCCGGGTCGGCCCCGTTGATCTTCACCGCCTCGTTCCACACCACCGATTGCAGACCCTGCTTCGGCTTCCAATGGAATTTGACCAGCGTCGATTCCCCCTTCGCGTTCACCAGGCGGAAAGTGTGCACGCCGAAGCCCTCCATGAACCGGAACGACCGCGGGATCGTGCGGTCGGACATGATCCACAGGGCCATGTGTGTCGCCTCCGGCATCAGGGACATAAAGTCCCAGAAGTTGTCGTGGGCGGTTTGAGCCTGCGGATAAGCCCGGTCCGGCTCCGGCTTGGCGGCGTGAATGAGGTCCGGGAACTTCACCGCGTCCTGGATGAAGAACACGGGGATGTTGTTCCCCACCAGGTCCCAGTTGCCGGCCCGGGTATAAAACTTCACCGCGAAGCCCCGCACGTCCCGGGCGACGTCGGCGGAGCCTTTATTGCCCGCGACCGTGGAGAACCGCACGAACACCGGCGTCTTCAGGCCCTTTTCGCTGAAAGGGTCGGCGGCGGTAAGGTCCGTCAGCGGTTCGTAGTTCTCGAAATACCCGCGGGCGCCGTAGCCGCGGGCGTGGACCACGCGTTCCGGGATGCGTTCGTGGTCGAAGTGGAAGATCTTCTCGCGGAGTTGGAAGTCCTCCAGCGCCACCGGCCCGCGGGGGCCGACCTTCAGCGAGTTCTGATCGTCCGCCACCGCGACGCCCTGGGCGGTGGTCAGCGTCTCATGATCTTTGCCGGCGGTCTGGTGCGTCTCGCCGCCGGGGGCGGAGGGAACCGTGTCCTCCGCGAAGGTGCGGTCCGTCATCGGCGGACGGGCGGGGGTGGAACCGGGCTTGGGGTTCACGGCCATCGGGGGCGGTCTGGCGAGCGGCGGGGGAACGTCGGGGCCGGGATCGTAGGCGTCCCTCCCCCCAGCCGGACGGCGGGGAAACCGCCGCGTCGCCCCCGGGGCGCCCCCCGGTCCGGCCGTCAGTCCTCGCCCGGCGACGGCAGCGGGGCCGGAGCCGGGGCGGCCGTCGGCTCCAGCGCCGGCGGGCCGTCCGGGGGGATGAGGAACCGCACGGGCCGCGGGCCGCGCCGCAGGGCCTCGCCGGCCCGGTGCAGCGTGACGCGGGCGCCCTCGGAGGTGTCCTCCTGCGGCACGGCGATCCAGGCGCCCGGGGCGGCCTCCAGTCGGTCGAGTTGCTCAAGCGACAGCACGAACGCTCCGTCCGCGGCCGGCTCGGCCAGCAGCGCCGGGACCGCGTCGCCGTCTTCGCGGGTCACCAGCAGGTCGAAGCCTTCCGGGGCCGGCTGGCCGGCGGGGGCGAAGCCGCGTTCCCCCAGGGCGTCCACGGCGGCGGAGACGAATTGGGCGGCGATCGCCTCGGCGCTGGAGGCCATGCGGGGGTCGCGGGCGACGGCCTCCGCCCAGGCGGCGGCGGATTCCCGCGGCTTGCCGACCCGCCGCAGCGCCGTCGCCAGCTCCCGCCAAGCGACGGCGAAGGAGGCCGGGTCGTCCGTCGGCGCGGCGGCGGCCCGACGGGTCGCCTCCGTCAGCGCCTCGACCGCGGCGGCGTTCTCCCCCTGCGCCAGCAGGATCGTGCCCTTGCGGTACGCCGGCCCGAACGTCCCCGCGGACAGCCGCTCCCACGCGGCGGCGTCCTCCAGGGCGCCGGCGAAGTCGCCCGCCTCCTGCCGGCCCAGCGCCCGGTTCGCCAGCGCCAGTTCGTCGGCCGGGTCGGCGGCGAGGGCGGCGTCCCAGTCCTGCAACGCCTCCTCAAGTCGCCCCGCGCTGGCCCGCACCGCGGCCCGGTTGTTCCACGCCCGGGAGAGCGTGTCGTCCAGCGCCAGCGCCGCGGTGTAGTCCGCCTCGGCGTCCGCCAGACGGTCCATCTGCTCCCGGGTGATGCCGCGTTCCAGCAGCGCCTCGGCCCGCAGGGCCCGGTCGTCCACCGTCGCCCCGGCGTCGGCCTCCGGGATCGCGGCGAGGGCCTCCGTGAGGGCTTCGTCCGCCCCGGCGTGGTCGTCCCGCTCCCGCAGCACGCGGGCGCGTTCCACCAGCGCCGCCGGCGTGGCGGGGGCGTTCGTCTCGTTCCCCCCGCAGCCGATCAGGGCCAGCGAAGACAGTACCGTAAGCAGGGCGACGCGCATCGAAATCAATCAGTGGAAGGACGCGATCCTTACGCCGGCGGGCCGACGATCGCTTGCGGGTTCGCGGGGGCTGCAGAGTCTCCGCCGCCCGCGAACCCGCAAGCGACGCGTCGGGCCGGGTCAGGGCCGGGAGCGGGGGCGAAACGTCTCCGGCGGGACGAAGGCGACGTAGGCGAAGGTCATAATTAATCCGAACGTCCACATCCCCAAAAACGCCCCGATGCCCAGGTGCATTCCCGTACCGATCGCCAGCACGTAGGGCCGCAGCCGGGGCCGCCAGACCAGCGCCCAGAACGTCAGTTCCCACACCACGGTGGCGTGAGTGATGAGGTGCCCCAGCGGCTCGGCGGCCGCCAGCCAGGTGAGGTCGCCGGTTTGATATTCGAGGTTCGCCGCCGCCTTCCAGATCGCCGTGCCGTCCCACCAGGCCTCGCCCTTCAATTTGGCCAGCCCGGCGAAGGTGTACAGCACGCAGAGGTGCACCTGAATCAGCCGCGTCGCCGCGGTGGTGCGGGGCGAGAGTTCGTCCCGGCGGGACCCGGCCCCGCGGCGCCGCCGCAGCAGGGAATCGACCGAGAACGCCGCCCCGCAGGGGGCGATCGCCAGATAGAGCGTCAGGAAGGTCTCGATCTGGTCCAGCCCGAAGGTCGCCATCGGGACCCGCTGGGCGTAGGAGGCGACGATCAGAAACGCCAGCCACTTCGTCACGACCGTGCCCAGTCCGATCGTATAAAGCGCCAGGGCGAACAGGCAGAGCAGGTGCACCGGCCAGACCCAGGCGTCCGGCACGAAGAACCAGAACGAAAAGGTTCCCTCCACGTTCACCATCGATTCGGGCTGGAAGCCGCCGTCGGTGAAGAAGGCGTCCAGTTCCAGCCCCCAGACCGCCGTGCTGTACAGCGCCATCCCGCCCGCCAAGATGCGGACCACGCCCACCGTCTGCGGCGCCGAGGGGGCGAACCAGAACCGGTGATACCACGCGGCCAGATCGACGGCGTCCGTCGCCAGCCGCCGGGGCAGGTTCAAGACGAAGGCGGCGACGGCGTGAAGATAATGCCTCACGGCTCCTCCCCCCTTGAGGGGTCCGTCGGCGGGAGCGGGCGGGCGTCGAAGCGGCCTAACGGGCGCTCGGAGTAGGTCGCAGGGTCGTCCAGGCCGAAGCCGGCCCGCACCTCGCGGATTTCCGGCAGGCGGTGCGTGACGACCGTGAGGCTCAATTCCTCCGCCCCGGTTTCCATGCCTAATCCCCGGGCCAGCGCCGCCTGATACTCCGGGCTCATCCCCGCCGGGCCGGCGAGGCGTTCGGTCAGCATGAAGTGCCGGTGATACAGCAGACGGGGGAAGTGCCCGTCGCGGTCGGGGATCACCCCGGCGACGCGGCTGCCGTCGGGGCGGGTCCCCTCGTATTTGAGCAGCGTGCTCGGCCCCGGCTCCGGGGCGAAGTAGTGATAGCCGTGTTCGAGGTACAGCATGCGGAGGTACGGGCTCGCGAGCCCGTAAATCTCCCGCTGCACCAGGGAATTGGGCGGCATCATCCCCGCCGGGCCGATCGCCAGGCTGATCACGTGCCATGCCAGCGCCAGATGGGCCGCCGCCCAGAGGCACCGCGTCCACCAGCGGGGGCGGGGGGCGGACGGTGCGGGGGCGGACTCCGCGGGGGGCTCGGCGGCGGGGTTTGGCAGGTCGGGCACGGCACCAGCGTGGGGCGAGCTGCGGCCGATGGCGAGCGACGCCCCGGAGAAACCGCCGCGGGACCGGGGGGGCCGCGCCGGTTCGGGCGCGGGTAACGAAACGACCGGCCGGCCCCGCGGGTGCGGGACCGGCCGGCGGATCATCGATCGGCACGGGCCGCGGCGTCAGCCGCCGCGGGCCCGATCGGTCGGCGGGGATCGGCTCAGTAGGAGCCGTAGGAGCCGTAGCCGCCGCCGTTGGAGCCGTTGTTGTGGTGACCGAACAGGCCGCCGCCGAACAGGCCGCCGCCGCCGTTGGAGCCGTGCGACTTGAAGCCGTCGAACAGCCCGCCGCCGTTGGAGCCGTTGTTGTGGTGACCGAACAGGCCGCCGCCGCCGTTGGAGCCGTTGCTGCGGTGACCGAACAAGCCGCCGCCGCCGTTGGAGCCGTTGCTGCGGTGACCGAACAG
>NZ_JBINJD010000056.1:0-29695 GCF_043951915.1 Alienimonas sp. DA493
GGCGGCGCCGCCGCCGGGGCGGTCAGCCAGTCGACGACGCGCCAGTCCATCCAGCGGCGGTCGGCGTCCGGGTGGTCGCCGCGGGGCTCCCGGGCGATGTAGCCAAGGTGGCCGCCGCCCTCGCACACGTGAATGTGCACGCCGGCGCCGGGCGTGAGCCCGCGGACCACGTCCGCCGGCACCAGCGGGTCGTCCTCGGCGGTGAGGATGAGGGTCGGGGCGTCGATCCGCCGGACCAGCGGGGCGGCGCTCTCCCGGGCGTAGTAGTGGTCCACCGATTCGTACCGCCAGCCGGGCACGGTCACGGCGGCGTCGAAGTCGCGGATGCGGCGGGGCCGGGCCTTCTCCAGGGCGCGCACCTGCTGGCCGCAGACCCGGGTGGCGGTGGTCACATGCCGGGTGAGGTGCTTGGCGAAGTAGCGGTCGTAGAACCGCTGCACCGGGCCGGTGAGGGAGTCGCAGCAGGCGGCGAGGTCCGCGGCGGGGTTCACGGCGACGCCCCGCAGCGGCACGTCCGGCAGCGCCCAGGGGTGCTGGGCGTGCGGCGGCGTTCCCGGGGGAACCTCCGGCGGCCCGGTGCCCGGTTCCCCGGCGCCCGGCGACCCGACGTCCGGTTCCGCGGCGTTCCTGTCGGGAGGGCCGGACCCGGCGCGTTCGGCCTCGGCGTGTTCGCCGAGGGTCTTCAACACCATGTTCCCGCCCATCGAGAACCCCGCCAGTCCCAGCGGGGAACCGGGGCAGAGCCCGCCGGGCCCGCACAGGAACCACGCCGACGCCCGCACGTCCCCGGACAGCCCCGCGTGATACGGCTGGCGGGAGAGGTCCGCCCCGGCCCCGCAGGTGCGATGGTCCATGCGGACCGCCCGCACGCCGCGGTCGGCGAGTTTGGCGGCGATCCGCACCATGTACGGGCTGTCCGCCGACCCGCCCAACCCGTGCACCAGCAGGACGACCGGGTCGCCGAGGGACCAGTCCGCCGGCGTCAGGTCGTGCAGGGCGAGGGCGTCGCCGTCGCCCAGATCGACCCGGTGGCGGCGGAAGCGGGCGCCGGGCAGCGGGGCGAGGAACGGCGCCGTCCCGGTCCAGTAGACGGCGGCGAGGGTTTGCGCGTGCCCGCCGCGCAACAGCCGGTGCGGCTGAAACGGCGGCGGATCGAAGGCGGGGGCGCCGGCGGCGTCAAACGCGGCCGGCCTCAGGGCGGCGGGGCGGATCGGCGGCCGGCGGGCGAGGACAGGCAACGCGGACGAGACGCGGCGGGTACGGGCGGACGGGACCGGGCGGTCGGCGCCGGAACGAACGGCGTTCCCATTGTGACCCACCACGGCCGCATCGGGCAACGCGGCGGACCCTCCCGACGGACCCATGACAGTCCGGGCCCGTTCCTGACGGACGCGAGAGCGGGGGCGACTTTCCCGCCGCCCCGGCCCCGCCCGGAAACCGCCCCGGACGCGGGTTCCGCCGGGTGTTCGGGTTCATCGGATCTTCGCGGCGAACCGGAAACGCCGTTCACGCGGCGGGGGACACTGCCTCCGTCGAACGCGGGCGGGACTCCCGGCCGCGTCCCGGCCGCCGGGCGCCCGTCCCCGCGACTCGCCCGGCCGACCGCCGGGGGTTCACCGAAGGTTCACACCGCGCCCGGTCGTTCCCTCACGACGCGCCAGGAAACTCCCCGCACCTCCGAGCGAGGCCGGACCGTCCCGGATCGCACTCGGGGGGCCGTGATCCCGCCGGAAGCGACGGTCTCCCCCGCGGGGCCGGCGGGGCGCCGCGCGAGTCGCCGCGGCGTCCGCCCGGCCGGCCGAACGCGTTTCGACCCGTTGACGTCTTCCACCCTCACCCCCCCTCTTCTCTGAAGCCCCTCCCCGTCATGCAACGCCGTCTCTCCGCCGCCGCTTCTTCGAAGAAGGGGTTCACCCTGATCGAACTGCTGGTGGTGATCGCGATCATCGCGATCCTCGTGTCGCTGATCATCCCGGCCGTGAACAACGCCCGGGCCGCGGCGAACAGCCTGAAAGATAAGTCCAACCTGAAAAACATCGGCATCGGTCTGCACGCCTTCGCCACCAACGACCCGCTGGAGCGGTTCTGCACCGGCGCCTACGACTGGCGGCGGGACGGCTGCCCGGACACCTACGGCTGGGTCGCCGACCTGGTCAACAGCGGCGCCGCCAGCGGCCAGGATCTGACCAGCCCGATCAGCGATCTGAAGGGGTCGGAGAAGCTGAACGACCTGCTGGGCGCCGACACCACCGACGGCAAGGACGGGGCCCCGGCGTCCCGCCTGGCCGAAGGCGTGTGCGCCGAGTTCACCTCCGGGACGGAGGGCACCGCCGCCCGGGCGGCCGCGGTCTCCCAGATGATGGAAGACGGCTACACCACCAACTACGCCGCCAGCTGGTGGCTCGTCCGCAGCGGCCCGAAGCTGCAGCCCGGCGTCGCCACGCAGACGATCAGCGCCACCGGCAGCCTGAAGGGCCTGTCCGGCACGCTGGGCCCGCTGACCCGGCCCCGGCTGGAGAACAGCAACATCCCCTCCAGCATCGTGCCCTTCATGGGCGTCGGCGCCTCCGGCGACACCGACGAGGCGATTCTGACCGCGGACATCCCCGGCAAACTGGGCGCCGGCGAGCAGCTCGCCGAAGCCTTCAACGACGGCCCGGCCCACTCCGAGGACGGCAGCAGCGTCACCCTGATGGACAACGGCGCCGGCATCACCGTCGCCCAGGTCTTCGCCGGCGTCAAAGAACTCGGCGGCCTGCCCAACGGCGACTCCATCCCCGCCGTCAACGACGCCGACCTCTCCGCCGGCGCCCTGTACCTGCAGGACACCCGCGACTGGTTCGCCTGGGGCGGCACCGGCAAGAAGAAGCACGTCAACCTGCTCAACGGCGACGGCTCCGTCGTCCAGGTTCAGGACCAGAACGGCGACGGCTTCCTGAACCCCGGCTTCAAGATGGCCTCCACCGCCACCATCGCCAACGACGGCTACATCGGCGCCAACGTCGAACTCCCGCCGAGCATCTCCTGGAACGGCCCGCTCCTCCAGAAGGACGAGGCGATCTTCGGCAAAGGCATCACCGAAGACTGAGCCCCGCCCGGCGGGCCCGACCCGACCGAGGCGTCTGACATGACGAACGCGGCGGCCGGAGCTTCTCCGGCCGCCGTTGTTTCACGCGCCCCCTGCGCCGTCGGGCGCCTCAGGCCGTTGGGCGCTCCACCGGGGCCGAGCCTTCAGTCGGCGCCGTCAGTCGGCCCCTTCGGGCGGCTGGCGGGCCTCCTCCAGCAGGCCGGACAACTGGGCCAGCTTGTCCGGCCCCAGGTGGGCCATTTGCTTCTGGTGCAGTTCGAGCACCGGCCCGGCCAGCTCCGTCAGCGCCGCCCGGGCCTTCTCCGTGGGGAACACCCGCACGCTGCGGCGGTCCTCGGAGCAGCGGCGGCGCTCGGCCAGGCCCAGCCGTTCCAGACGGTCCACCAAACGGGTCACGTCCGGGGCGTGAGCCACGAGGCGGTCGCCGATCTCCTTGATCGCCAGCCCGTGAAACTCGGTTCGATCGCACCGGCTGGCGACCGTCTCCGCCCCGACGAGAATCCGCAGAGAGTTATACAGCGGCTGCGACAGGCCGCGGGATTTGAACAGCTCGTCGAACTGCCGGGCCAGCACGTCCGCGGTGCGGATGACGTTCAGGTACGCCTCCTCCTCGGCGTGCTGGAACGGACGTCGTTTGCCGAGGTCCGCCGCCAACCCGGTCGGTCCCGCGGGCTCGCCCGGACCATGGGCCTCGCCCGGACCGCGGGACTGGTCCGCAACGCGGGCGTCCGGCCGGGGGGCGTCCGGCGGGGGCGCAGGCGGCGGCGGGGCGGAGTCGGTCACTCAGTTATGATGACGGAGCGTCCCGGACCGACAACGCTCTGACGGCAATCAGAGCGCCGGGGGAAATCCGGAGGACCGATCAGCCACCCTGGGGGAAACGAATCGGCGGGAACTCCGGCGGCGGTCGCGGCGTCCGGGGGGCGTTCCCCGCGTCCCCCACCCCCGTGCCGCCGTGTTCCGCCCCCGCTCGCCCCGCGTTTCCCGCCCGGCCGCGTTCCCCCGACGCCGGCTCGCCGGGCTGCCGCCGTTGGCCCTGCTGGCCGCCCTCGCCCTCGCCCCGACGCTGAGCGGCTGCGGCGAGGAGGAGGCCCGCGACGCCGCCGTCCTCTCCGCCCCCGCGGACGAGGCCGCCTCCGCCGCGGCCTCCGGCCGTCCGATCGGGCGCGTCTCCGGGGAGACGGCCGAGGAATACGCCGACGCCGCCGTGGACGCGTTCGACGCCGAGGCCGACATGGCCCCGGTCGGCGGGGAGGCGTTGCAACAAATCGACGCCCCCTTGGCGCTCAATGAGAACGCGCCGGCGGCGGAGCCGACGTCCGGGCCGGCGCCGGCCGCCGGCGCCCTGGCCGGGGTCGCCGCGATGAAGGCGGAAACGCGCGCCTTGAGGGCGAGGGGCGCGACGGAGCAGGCCCGCCCGGCCGAACGGCTCGAGGAGTCGTTGGTCGAACGGCAAACCGACCGGCTCGAGCGGGAGCGGCTTTCGGACTTCAGCCGCGAACAATACGCCCCCATTCCGGAGAACCGTTTCCTCTCCGCCCGGGACACGCCGCTGTCCACCTTCGCGGTGGACGTGGACACCGCCAGCTACGCCAACGTCCGCCGGTTCCTGAAGAACGGCCAACTGCCCCCGCCGGGGGCCGTGCGGATCGAGGAGCTGGTCAATTATTTCCGCTACGACTACGAACCGCCCCCGGCCGAGGGCGACGGGGACGGGGAACCCCGGCCGTTCGCCGTGCACGCGGAGGTCGCCGCCTGCCCCTGGGCGCCGGATCATCGGCTCGTCCGCATTGGATTGAAGGGGCGGGAGATGGAGGCCGACGCCCGCCCGCTGTGCAACCTCGTGTTCCTGCTGGACGTGTCCGGCTCGATGAATTCGGACGATAAATTGGGCCTCGTCAAACAGGCGATGACGCTGCTCACGCAGCAACTGGGCGAGAACGATACGGTCTCGATCGTCGTCTACGCCGGCGCCAGCGGGCTGGCCCTGCCGCCGACCGGCGGCGACGACCCGCAGGCCATCCTCGACGCCCTGGACAACCTCGCCGCCGGCGGGAGCACCAACGGCGGGGAGGGCATCGAACTGGCCTACCGCGTCGCCCGGGAGAACTTCATTCAGGGCGGCGTGAACCGCGTGATCCTGTGCACCGACGGCGACTTCAACGTCGGCGTGACGGACGACAGCTCCCTGGTGGCGATGGTCGAGGAAAAGGCCAAGGCCGGCGTCTCGCTGACGGTCCTGGGCTTCGGGACCGGGAATTATCAGGACGCGAAAATGGAGCAGCTCGCCGATAAGGGCGACGGCAACTACGGCTATATCGACGACCTCCGCGAGGCGCGGAAGATGCTCGTCGAACAGCTGACCGGCACGCTGGTGACGATCGCCAAGGACGTCAAGATCCAGGCGGACTTCAACCCGGCGGCGGTGACGTCGTACCGGCTGATCGGCTACGAAAACCGCAAGATGGCCGCCGAGGACTTCCGCGACGACGCCAAGGACGCCGGCGAGATCGGCGCCGGGCACGCCGTCACGGCCCTTTATGAAGTCGTCCCCGCCGGCTCCGGCGAGGCGGCCCCGGAGACGCCGCAGTCCAAATATCAAACCCCCGGTGAGCCGACCGAGGCCGCGGTGAACAGCGGGGAGCTGCTGACGGTCAATCTACGTTATAAAGCCCCGGACGCGACCAAGGAGGACCCGGCGACGGAGTTCAGCGTGCCGGTGCCGGACTCGATGGGCGCGTTCGAAGACGCCAGCGAGGACTACCGCTTCGCCGCCGCCGTGGCCGCCTTCGGCATGCTGCTGCGAGGCAGCGAGCACAGCGGGACCGCCAAGTTCGGCGACGCCGCCGCCTGGGCCGAGGCGGCCCGCGGCGAGGACCCGCACGGCTACCGCGAGGAGTTCGTCGGCCTCGCCGAACAAGCCGCCCGGCTGAGCGACCGCTGAGCGGCGAAGCTTTAAGCCGATCGCCGCGTCCCGGACGCTTCAAGCGTCCGGGACGCTCCGTTTGCACTCGCCCCGCCGCTCCCCAACCCGCCTCTCGCCCGCTTCGCACAGCGCCGGTAGGATCCGAATCGGCTTCCGCGACGATTGAACGTTGCGGAGCCTCCCGCCCCCTTGGACGCAGGCGTATTGGTATGAGCGTGAAGTTCCGGTGCCCGGCCTGCGAGGCGTCGATCGTCGCCCGGGAGGACAAACTCGGGCGGCGGGCCCGCTGCCCGAAGTGCGGCGAACCGATCATCGTGGGCGGCGGGGAGGCTCCCTCCGCCCTCCGGGACGCCTCGTCGATCGTCGTCGCCCCGGACGAGCCGCCCGCGGACGAATCGCCCGCGGACGATGTTTTCTCCGGGGAGGTCCCGGAGTTGGTGCCTGGCCTGCCGACCGGGCCGATCGCGGTGCGGCCGGTCGCCCGGAGCCGCCGGTCGTCGCGGTCGCGGGGCGGCAAGCCGCTGGTGGGGACGGCCTGGAAGCTGGCCGGGGCCGGCGCCGTATTGACGTTGATCGCCGCGGGCGTCGGGGCCGCGTTCTATTTCGGCGGGGGGGACGAGCCGGAACCGAACCCCGTGCTGGCCCGTCTGAACGACGCCGGCGGCATGAGCGACCGCCTGCCCGCCGACGACGCCGAGGAGGACTTCGCCGACGACTTCGCCCTCGCCGACGCGTCCTTCGGCGGCGGCGGGGCCGAGGCGGACCTGTCCGTTCCCGACCTGATCGAACGCGTCTCCCCCGGGGTGGTGCGGCTCACGCTGTACGACGACGCCGGGCAGGAGGTCGGCCTGGGCAGCGGCTTCGTGGTGATCGACCCGACCGCCGACGCACCCGACGCCGGGCTGGTGGCGACGAACTTCCACGTGATCTCCGAGGGCGCCCGGGCCGTCGCCCGCTTCCGCGACGGCGAGGAGCGGGACGTGACGGGCGTCCGCGTCTGGGACGCCCAGCGCGATCTGGCCGTGCTGGAACTGGACTCGCTGCCGGCCGCCGCCGTCCCGCTGCCGCTGGCCGAGATGCTGCCGACCGTCGGGGCCCAGACGGTCGCGGTCGGGCACCCGGGGGGCTTCCAGTTCACCACGACGACCGGCATCGTCAGCGCCCTGCAACGCACCGACCAACTGCCGGACGGCGCCCGCCGGTTCCTCAGCGCCCCGGCGGACCAGATGTGGGTGCAGACGAACGCGACGATCTCCGGCGGGAACAGCGGCGGCCCGCTGCTGAACCTGCGGGGCGAGGTGATCGGCGTGAACACCTGGGTCGTCGGCGACCGCGGGCTGGGCTTCGCCGCGGCCGCCTGGGATCTGGGGCAACTCCTCCGCCGGGCGGACGCCGAGCCGACCGAACTGGCCGACCTGCCGAAGAACGCCGGCGGGACGGACGGCGGGCCGCTGGAGCAGTTCATGGCGAGCCTCTCCGGCGAGGTGGAGGCGGCGCTGACCGCTCACCAGCGGCGGATGGAGGAGTTCGTCGTCTCGCTGTCCGCGGTGGAGTCCCCCGCCGACCTGATGGCCCTGCGGGACCAGCACCCCGCCCGCGAAACCGCCGCCGACCTGCTGAAGCTCGCCGAGGAGAGCGACGACCCGGCGGAGGCCCGCTCCGCCCTGTTGGCGGCGTTGATGATGAGCCAGTCGATTCTGGAGGAGGACGAGGAGGGCCGCGTGATCGCCGCCGCCGGCGAGGCCCTGCTGCGGGACCACGCCGAGGACCCGGAGCTGCGGGTGGCCCCGCTGATCCTCGGGGCCTCCGGCCGTCCGGAGGCGCACGACCTGCTCCGCGAACTTCGCACGGCGAGTCCTTTCCGGGACATCCAGGGGATGAGCGTGTTCGCCCTCGCCTCGTCGCTGGGCCGGTCCGAGGACTCGACCGCGCAGGCGTTCGACGAGGCCGCCGCCCTGCTGGACGAGGCGATCCGGGAGTACGGCGACATCACCTTCAACGGCACGCCATTGGACGCCGCCGCCGCCCCGATGAAATACGTCGTGGAGAACCTCGTCCCCGGCCGCCGCCCGCCGGCGATCTCCGGGGAGGACTCCGAGGGCGAATCGATGGCGCTGGAGGACTTCCGCGGGCAGGTCGTGCTGCTGGACTTCTTCGCCGACTGGTGCCCCTACTGCACGGCGATGTACCCGCAGGAGCGGGTGCTCGCCAAGAAATATGAAGACCGCCCCTTCGTGATCCTCGGCGTGAACGGCGACGACGCCGAGACCCTCAAGCAGATCCGCGAGGACGGCAGCGTGACCTGGCGGACCTGGGCCGACGGCCCCGACGGCCCGATCTCGGAGCGGTACCGCGTCACCGGCCTGCCGACGCTGTTCCTCCTCGACGCCGACGGCCGTATCGCCGAAAAATACGAGGGTGCCCCGGACCACGAGGAACTCGCCGCCCGGATTGAAGAACTGGTGAAGGAAGCCGAGGCGAACGGCGACGGGGCCGACTGACGCCGCGGGCCGCGGGACCAGCGGAAGCCGCGATGCCTGGGCGCCGGTACGCTGAGAAAATGCTCGCCGTCGCCCCGCTGTTCGCCGCCGTTCTCGCCGCCCTGCCCGCCGGCGCGGCGCCTTGGCCGCGGCACGTGATCGACGCCGCCTCCCGCGGGGCGGACGGGGTGCGGGTGGCGGACGTGGACGGCGACGGCCGGCGCGACGTCGTCACCGGTTGGGAGGAGGGCGGAACCGTGCGGGTCGCCTTCGGGCCGCCGGATGAACGGGTCCGTGACCCGTGGTCCAGCGTGACTGTCGGCCGCGTCGGCTCGCCGGAGGACGCCGTCGCGGTCGATCTGGACGGCGATGGGCGATTGGAAGTTCTCTCCTGCTCCGAGGGCCGCACGCGGCGGCTCTCCGTGCATTCCTGCTCCGGCGACCCGCGGATTGAAGCAAGTTGGACGACGACCCCGCTGGGCGATTCGACCGGCCGGCAGCAATACATGTTCGCTCTCCCGTGGCCGAAGGAGCACGGGGGCGGGGCGATCGTCGCCGGGAAGGGGCAGGGCGCCGCGGTGGAGTGGTGGCGGCCGGGCGCCGACCCCGCCGACTGGGCCGCCTGGCGGGCGACGGAACTGCGGCCGGTCGGCTGGGCGATGTCGCTGCGGGCCGAGGATCTGGACGGCGACGGCGACCCGGACCTGCTGCTCTCCGACCGCCGCGGCCCCCGCCGCGGGGCCGTCTGGCTGGAGTTCGATCCGGCTTCGGCCCGGTGGGAGGAGCACGCGATCGGCGGGGAACGGGCCGAACCGATGTTCCTGACGGCCGGCGATCTGGACGGCGACGGCGACCGCGACGTGGCCGTCGCCGCCAAAGACGCGGGATTGATTCTCTTCGAGCGCCGCGACGAGACCGGCGACCGCTGGCGCTCCCGCACGCTGCCCCTCCCGACCGGTTCCGGGGCGACCGGGGCCGGCAGCGGGAAGGGCGTCGCCGCGGCCCGCACGGCGGCGGGGACGGAGCTGTTCGTCTCCTGCGAACACGCCGGCGGGACGTGTTCGATCGTGCGCTTCCGCTTCGAACCGGGGGCGGCCGTCTGGACCGCGGCCCCGAGGCTCGACTGCCCGGGCGGCGTCGTCGGCACGAAGTTCGATCGGCTGGAACTGCTCGATCTGGACGCCGACGGCGACCTTGATCTGCTGACCTGCGAGGAGCGGGAGAACCTTGGCGTGCTCTGGTACGAACGGCCGGGCCCCGCGGACGAGGCCGGACGCTAAACTGACGCTATGAACGCTGCGATCGCCCCGGCCGCCGCCCCGCCCGATTCCACGTACGACGCCGACGGCGAGGACCTCGCGCCGATTCCCGCTCGGCCGCTGACGGAGGCGGAATACCTCCGCATCGAACGCGCCGCCGGCGGACGGCGGTGCGAATACGATGGAACCCACCGCCTGCCCATGTCCGGAGCCTCCCGCCGTCACGCCCTGATCGCGAAGGCGATTGAGCGGGCTCTCGACGATCTGATCGCCGCCTCCGGCCGTCCGCTGGAGGCGCACCGCACGGACCTGCGGATGCGGACTCCCTCCGGCCGCTATCGTTACCCGGACGTCTTCGTGTGCCCCGACCCGCCGGCGATGCTGGACGACGAGCAGGACACGGTGACGAACCCGCTGATCGTCGTGGAGGTCCTCTCCCCGTCCACCGCCCATATCGACCGGGGGGCCAAACTGGCGGAGTATCGCGGCGTGCCGTCGCTGACCGACTATTTATTGGTCTCCCAGGACGAGCCGGCGGTGGATCATTACGTCCGCGTCGGCGGCGGGGCGGATCATCCCGACGAGCCGGACGCCTGGCGGCTGATCGGCTACGAGGGGCCGGCCGCCGCCGTCCCGCTCGCCGGGCTGGGCGACCTGACGCTCGGTCCGCTGTACCCCGGCGGATAATTTCTCTCGACCGGGTACGAAAAGGCCCCGGACGCCGGGGGGCGTCCGGGGCGGGGCCTCTCGCGGGGGCGGGCGGCGAATTATTTGCCGACCTGCGTTTCCTGCACGCCCTGCCAGGGCTGGGCGGGGGGCAGGCCGAGCTCCTGGCCCATCGGTTCGAGCCATTCGCTTTTGAACGTGCCCTTGCCGTCGACGCTCTCGCCCTGCGTCCAGGCGCCCTGCGTGGGCTCGCCCTTGTCGCGCTTGGTGCCGTAGAACGTGTAGTTCACGCTCTGATTTTCCTCGGCCTGCGGGAAGGTGTTGGGGATCGGGTGGGCCTGCTTGCCGCCGACTTCTTCCCAGACCGCCAGCCACTGGTTCTGGTGCATGGTGTCCCGGGCGATCATATATTTGAGCATGTCCTTCATGCCCGGGTCGTCCGTGTAATTGTGCAGCTTGACGGCCAGCATGCGGCCGGTCGATTCGGCGGTGACGTTCGCCAGCATGTCCGCGGCGATGTTGCCGGTGGCGTACACGTGACTGGCGTCGAAGGGCACGCCCTGGCTGTCCATCGGCATGGCGGCCAGCGTGGTGGAGAGGATGTGCCGGGGGTTCATCCCGCCGAGCACGGCGGCGACGGCGGGATCTTTCGCGGCTTCCTCGACCGTTTCCCGCGGGGCGCCCTCCAGGTTCAACGCGACCGCGGTGGCGAGCATCTCGATATGCCCCAGTTCCTCGCAGGCGGTCTCCAGCAGCATTGTGCGGTACTTCGCCGGGCCGCGGGCGCCCCAGGCCTGAAACAGATATTGCAGGGCGACCCGCATCTCGCCCTCGACCCCGCCGATCGCCTGTTGCAGGAGCTTGGCGAACATCGGGTTCGGCGTCTCGACCTTCACCGGGTACTGCAGTTTGCTGTCGTGGTAGAACATCGTCTCGGATCGACGGGGAGAAACAGGGGGGGACGTGAGCCGGCAGCGAGGGGGCGCGGGCCGGTTCGGAGTGACGTTAGGAAGCCCTGCCCGCCGGTCGGCGGGGGGTGATCGGCGTCGACGCCTGGGGCGTGGCACGGCGGGGCGATCCCCACGGGAAACGCCCCGCGGGGCGACTCCGGCGACGCCGTGGGGATCCCGCCCCCACGGCGCCCGAGACGACCCGCGGGACGGTGCGTCGGCGAACGCCGACGGATACGCTCGCGGGCATGCTCGCCCTCAGATCCCTGTTCCTCGCCGTCCCCGCCGCGTTGGCGTTCGCCGGGCCGGCGGAGGCTCCCGCCGCGGACGCCGTTGTCCCGGAGACGCCGCTGACGGCGGAGAACTCCTGGGCGTTCGAGGCCCCGGAGGACCCGTTCTCCGACGCGGCGCTGCTGGATCTGCGGTCGCTTAACGAAGATCAAAGCGGGCAGAGCGGGTTCGTGCGGCTCTCGGCGGACGGGATGTCGTTCACGCTGGGGAACGGCGAGCCGGTGCGGTTCTGGGCCGTCGGCACCGACGCCCACCGCTGGGAGCCCGCGGAGATGGACCGCCACGCCCGCTGGCTGGCCAAGCGGGGGGTGAACCTCTGCCGGCTGCACGTGACCGTCGCCGCCCACGACGAGGGCGACGCGATCACCGACGTGAACGACGAACTGATCGCCGGCTGTCACCGCTTCATTAAAAGCTGCAAGGACGCCGGGATTTACGTCCTGATCTCCCCGTATTACGCCCACTTCGCCGCGCCGCGGTCTTGGGGTCTGCCCGGCGGGACGCCGCGGATGGAGGGACTCGTCTACGTCCACCCGAAGGTGCAGGCGGCGTATAAGGTCTGGACGAAGGAGTTCTACGCCCGCGTCAACCCGCACACCGGGCTGCCGATCGCCGAGGACCCGACGGTCGCGATGCTGCAGATCCTCAACGAGGACAGCCTGCTGTTCTGGACCGCCCAACGGCTGCCGGACCCCTACCGGGAGATTCTCGCCGACGCCTATTCCGAATGGCTGACCGAGAGATACGGCTCCGTCGCCGCCGCCTGGGCGGCGTGGGGCGACGGGTATAAAGGCCGAGACGATCTGGACGACCTCGAAAACGGCCGCCTCGGCCCGCTGCGGCCGTACGACCTCACTCTCGAAGCGGACGGGGCCCTGCGGAATCGCCTCAAGGACACCGCGGAGTTCCTCGCCAAGTATCAACGGGACTTCTACGCCGAGATGGGTCGCTATCTGCGGGAGGACCTCGGCTGCCGGCAGGTATTGAACGCCACGAACTGGCGGACGGCGGACGACGCCAAATTGAAGGGATTGGAACGCTACAGCTACGCCGCCCTCGACTGGGACGCGGAGAACGAATACGTCGGCAGCGACTACCAGCACCGCGGCGAGAACGACGGCTACCGCATCGATCCCGGGCATTATCTGGTGAACGAGTCGGTCCTCGGCAAACCGCTCGAAATGTGCACGAACTTCCGGCAGCGCCAAGGCGCCCCCTTCATCGTCACCGAAACCGCCTGGAAGAACCCGAACCGCTATCAGAGCGAAGGACCGTTCCTCGTGGCGGCGTATCAAAGCCTGACGGGGATCGACGGAGTCGTCTGGTTCGCCATGCAGACCCCCGGCTTCGAGATCGCCCCCAACAAGCCGTTCTGGCGGATCGGCGATCAGATGTCGGTGCATAAATGGAGCCACGGCTACCCGGCCCAGACGCTCGGGTTCCCGGCCGCGGCGCTGCTGTATCGGCGGGGCGATTTAAAGGAAGCCGATCCGGTGATCGTGGAGCGGCGGCCGGAGGGGGAGGTCTTCGACCGCCAGATCCCCCGGATCACGGACAACGAGACCTACGGCGACGCCCGCGATCAGCCGGAACTGCAATCCGGCTGGCGGCCGGAGGACCGCGACGGCGGCGCCGAACTGCCGCGGGCGGCGTTCCTCGTCGGCCCGGTGGTGGAGGAGGTCGTCCCGGCCGACGCCCCCGGCGAGGATTTCGTTTCGCCGTACCTCGACCAACGCATCGACCGGGAAGCCGGCCGCATTCACGCCGCCACCGGCGAACTGATGTGGGACTATAAACGGCAGGTCTGCGTGATGGAGGCCCCCCGTGCCCAGGGCGTGACCGGCTTCCTCAAAGACGCCGGCGGCACGTTCGTGCTGGAGGACGTCACGATCGAAAGCGAAAACGACTACGCCACGGTGCAGGTCGTGAGTCTCGACGAGAAACCGCTGAACCGAAGCGACTCCGTGCTGGTGCAGGTCGTGACCGTAAACCGGCTGACCGGATATCGCACCGAGCCGGCGACCTTCACGATGGGCAGCGGGGAGAACGCCTATGAGGTGAAGGGCGAACAGATCGCTCGCATCGGCAAGGCCCCGGTGCGGCTGGCGAACGCGCGGGTGACGGTGACGGTCGGCAACCCGAAGCTGACGGAGGCGGTGATCCTCGACGTGAACGGCTATCCGGTCGGCACGCGGCCGGTCGTCGAGGGGCGGTTTGAGCTGCCGGCGGACGCGGTCTACGCCGTGCTGCGGCCGGGCCGGTAGACTGGGGGCATGTCCGCCGTCGCCGAAGCCCCGCCCGTCGCCGCCCCCGCCGCCGGGGACGCTCCCGCCGCGGAGGACCGGCCCGCCGTCCGCCCCGCCGCGGCCCGTCGGCCGGCGGTGCCGGGGCTGACGCTGGCGGATCTGGTCGCCAAGTTCGGCCCGATCCCGGCGTCCCGGATCGTCAGCGACCCGGCCCCCGGGACCGCCACGCCGGCCGATCACGAACGGCTCAACGCCGCCGGCCGCGGGATCTTCGAACTGATCGACGGCACCCTCATCGAGAAACCCGTGAGCGACCTGTCCAGCTGGTTCGACGGCGAGATCTTCCGGCTCCTCGCGAACCACGTGACGGAGCGCAAGCTGGGCTGGGTGCATCCCGGCACGGCCTTCTTCAACCTGCCGGACGGGTTGCGGGCGCCGGACGCCTCCTTCACGCCGCGGGATCGCCGCGAAAGTGGGTTGCAGGCCCGTGGGTACTCGAACGTGCCGCCGGCCTTAGTGGCGGAGGTCGTCTCCCCCGGCAACACGCGGCGGGAGATGGAATTGAAGCGATCCGTGTACTTCGCCGCGGGGGTGGAGACGGTCTGGGAGGTCGACCCGCTGGCCCGCACGGTCACCGTCTGGACCGGCCCGGACGCCGACACCGTGTTGCGGGAGGGCGACATGCTGACCGGAGCTCCCACGCTGCCGGAGTTTTCGCTGCCGCTGCGCGACCTGTTCGCCGAGGCCGCGGGGTGAGGATGTTGGAACCGCTGATCGTCGTACTGGCGGTCGGGGCGCCGAGGTCGTGGCCGCCGGTCCATTCGGACTTGGTCCGCACGTCCAGCACGGCGGCTTCCGTCCGGCGGTTCGGGAAACGGCGGCTCGGGCTCAGCGGTTCCAGGGCATTTTCGCCAGGAGCAGGCCCATGCCGCAGGTGTCCGTGAGGCCGGCGAAGGTCAGGCCGGCGCCGATGAACGCCGGCAGGCCGGCCCAGTAGGGGTGCACGAACAGGGCCAGCAGGGAGCCGACCAGCGCCAGCGAGCCGGCGGCGATGCGGACCTGCCGCTCCAGCGAAATCGTCTTCTGCCCCCGCTCCACCGGCAGGCCGGCGGCTTCCCAGGCGGGGGCGCCGCCGTCGACGCTGACCGCCTCCAGCCCCGCGGCCCGCAGTTTCTCCACCGCCTTGGCGCTGCGGGCGCCGCTCTGGCAGATGGTCAGGATCGGCCCGTCCGTTTGCAGCGACGCCGGGTCGAGTCGGTCCAGCGGGACGTTGCGGGCGCCGGCAGCGTGCACCTCGCGGAACTCCGGCCCGGTGCGGACGTCGATCAGCGTGCCGCCGCTCTTCAGCCGCTCGGCGGCGTCACGCGGGGAGATTGGCCCGGCGGCGGGGGCCTGAACGGCGGGGGCGGCGATCATCGGGGGGCTCCGGCGGCAGGGGACGAGAGGTACGGACGGCGGTTAGATGCCCTCCCCGTCGCCCAGCAGGGCGGCGTGGCGGGCGGCCTGATGACGGACGACGCCCTCGCAGACGAGGCCGCACAGATCGTAGACCGACGCGTCCTCGACCCGGTGCACCGCCTTCGTTCCCACCCGGTCCACACGGACGAGGCCGGCCCGCCGCAGCGCCGCGAGGTGCTTGGAGGCCGACGGCTGGGAGATCCCGGCGGCGGCGGCCAACTCCGACACCCCCAGCTCCGCCCCCCGCAACGCGAGCAGCAACCGGAGCCGGGTCGGGTCGGACAGGGCCGCGAACCGCTCGGCCACGCGGTCGAGCAGTTCGGGCGTCGCCTCGGACAGATTCATTGTATTCCTCTAATCGCATATCGGCAATATGCGTTCCCCGTCACGAAGAAACGCCGCCGGACCGGTCAGGCTGGACGGGGGCGCTGCCGTCCACCAGCGACGCCCCCGGTCCGCCGGGACGAATCCCAAGGCGGGCCGGGGGCGCGGCGGACGGTCCGGCGGGGGGAACGACCGGCGGGTTCGCCCTACGGCTTCAGCATCGGGGCCGCGTCCGGGGCGACCTTCTGGTGGCAGTCGTTGCAGTTGGCGACCAACGCCTTCCACGCGGCCTGCGTGCGGGACCAGTCCTTGGCGTCGGCGGCGTGGGCCAGATCCAGCGCCGCCTGCTGGGCGGAGCGGGTCAGTTCCGGCCAGGCGGCCTTATGCTCGTCGCCGATCTCGCGGATCGCCGCCAGGTTGATGATCTCCGCCCCCGCCAGCGCGTCGTGTTCGATGCCGGACCAGGCGCGGGCGTCCCCCGGCTCCTCGGCGACCTTCTTCTTCAGCGACTTATACAGCGGCTCGTTGAACAGCTCCATTAATTCGTGCATGTCCACCACCGGGGCGGGCAGCGTCTGCGGGGCGGTCTTGGGAACCTCGTCCCGGATCGGGGCGGGCTCCGGAGCCGGGGCCGGTTCGGGGGTGCGGGCCGCGAGGGCGGCGGCCGCGGCGGCGCACAGGGCGCCGGCGGTCGCGGCCGGGCGAAGCCAACGGCGGCGGGACGGGCGTGGCATCCGAGGTCTCCTGGTCCGTGGACGGGGGGTGAGGGGGGCGACGCGCCCGTCGCGGGACGCGACCCCGTCAGCTTGAGGACCCCGAGGCGGGAGCGGTTGGGGGCGAACCCGGGCGCCGCGGCGCTCCTATCCCTGAGCGGCCGCCGCGAAGGCCCGGCGGGCGGCGGGGGAGCTGGGGGCCTGCGGCAGGCCGCGGAAGTCGCCGCGGAGGGCCTTCAGGGCGTAGCGTTCCCGGTCGATCTCCGCGACGGTCCGCACGCCCAGCCGCCGCAGGATCTCCAACGGCGGGCACCAGCCCTGCACTGCGTGTTGCAGCAGGAAGACGGTCACGGCGCCCGGCAGGAACAGCCATTTCTTATCGACCGTCGCCCCCAGCACGACGCCGGCGAGGGCCAGCGTGGCGGCGTTCGCTTCGAGGACCCGCTCCACGTCCCACTCGGCGTCCAGTTCCTCCAGTCGCCGGTCAATCGCCGCCGGGCCGGCCAGCGCCAGCCGGGCGACCCGGTCCCCCGCCTCCCGAGCGATGCGGGCGTTGACGTGCTCCGCGGTGTGCTGCGGCACGCGGGTGTTGCTGTCGGGGACGATCATCGGGGCCTCGGGGAATGTGGGGAGGAAATAAGGCTCTGGGGACCGCACCGCGGAGGAGGCGCGGACCCATACCGACAACGGTGAAACCTTTGATGCGTCGCTCCAAGGGGGATCGTCCCGCCCCGCGCATCGGTGAGAGTCGTGGTTACTGAAGGCGCCGCGGAGCCGGCTGGGACGGGCGGCGTGAGCACTCACGCTGCCCGTTGCGCGTCGTCGGCGGCCCGCAGGCCGGTCATCTTGGCGAGGGAGTAGCTCTTGTAGGAGCCGTCCGGGTGGCGGATCAGCAGGAAGGCCCCGCCGGGCCCTTCGCCCAGCGTCTCCAGCCGGCCGCGGCGGGGGACGCCGTGGTAGTCGAAGCAGAGGTCGCCGGTCGGCACCAGCGGGGTCAGTTGGCAGAGGGCGTTGCGGCTCAGACGCATCGGTTCGGCTCCGGAGGGTGTGTGTCCGATTGTACACTAATCCGGGTGCGGTTGTAGGGGTGAAAGAGGAGGCGAGATCGGGGCGATTCGGGGATCGTTCGGGCCGCCGGCGGTCCGGCCGGGCGCCGCGGCGGCGTGACCTAGGGTCGTCCGTTCCCCGATCGTTCCCGTGCGTTCCCCTGGCCCACCTCGTTCCCCTACCGCTGGACCGGCTGGCCTGCGACGGCCCGCTGCCGACCCCGATCTACGCCGACGGCGGCGGGGGCGGACGGGCCGTGCTGCTGTTGGCGCAGGGGGCGGAACTGAGCCCGGCCCTGCTGGACCGCCTGCGGGACCGAGGCGTCTGCGAACTGATCGTCGACGCCGACTTCCTTGCCGAGATCACCGCGCCGGACCCGGAACCCGGCGCCCGCGACGACGGGCCGAGCCGTGAACCGGTGCCGGTCGCCGCCGGCCGTCGGCTGCCGGCGGACGCCCTGATCCGTGAACTCACCCGACCGCCGGGTCCCGCCACGCCGGAGCGCGAACGGGCCGCCCACGCCCGCCGGACCGCCCTCGCCGCTCGCCTCGGCGAGTTGTTCCAGGGCGTCGGACCGTTCGCGGGGCGGGCCGCCCCCGCCCGGGGCGTGCGGTCGCACGGCCGGCGGATCGACGTGCACGGGCTGCGGGAACTCTCCGTGCAGTCGGTCGCCGACCTGTGCGCCGACTTCGACCTGTTCACCACCGTCGGTCTGGCCCCCCCCGCCGCGGGAGCCGCCGGGCGGGCGGGCGGAGGACGCCATGAGAAGGAGAGCGACGAGGACGACGAACCGCGGATCGACCCGGCGCTGCTCGCTCAGGTGCGGGAGCACGGGGTGCGGACGGCTCACCTCGCCCTGGCGATCGGGACGGTCGCGGGGCTGCGGCGCTGGGAACTGGAGCAACTCGCCATGGGCTGCCTGGTCCACGACGCGGGCATGTTGCGGGTCGACCCGGCGTACTGGAACGTGCCGCACCGGCTGGACCGGGTCGCGTTCGCCGCCGTCGCCGAACACCCCCGGTACACGCTGGACCTGCTCAGCGGCGCCGCCGAGGTGCCCGCCGCCGCCCGGGCCGTGGCGGCCCAGATCCACGAGCGGGCCGACGGCAGCGGCTATCCCTTTCGGCTGCGGGAGGGCCGCGTGCACCGGTTGGCCCGGCTGGCGGCGGTCGCCGACGCCTACTGCGGGATGACGGCCGATCGCCCCCACCGGCCGGCGCTGTCGGCCCACGACGCCGTCCGCGTGCTCGCCGCGGACGCCGTGCGGGGGCGGTTCGATCCGGCGGCGGTGCGGGCGTTTCTGGAGACGGTCGGCGTGTTCCCCCCCGGCACGGAGGTGGCGCTGTCGGACGGCCGCTGCGGCCGGGTGCTGGAGGCCGACCGCGAACGCCCCGCCGGCCCCCGGGTGGAGCTGTGGGACCCGTTCGAGAATCGCTTCACCGGGGAGGTGATCGACCTCGCCGCCCGCCGCACCGGGGCCGCCGGCCGGACCGGGGTGGCGAGCGTGCTCGGCTGGGGCGACCGACCGAGGATCGTCGCCGCCGGGGAGCCGCTGCTGCACTGCCCCCGCAGGACCTGATCGCCCGCAAACCCCGCTCCGGGTCGCCGCCGCGCGGGCCAAGCGGGGGGGGGGGGAATCCCCCAGGCGCCATCAAACTTCCACGATTCGAGTCCGCTGGACAGCGTCGCCGGCGGTCGTCAGAATACGGCAGTCGACGGGGCGACAAGAGGTTACGTCAAATCGTCCGCTTAGATCGGCGGATGCAAGGGGGTCGGGGAACTCCCGGGTGTAGGGGTTGCAGTTCTCCCGATGGTGTGCTTGCGAAGGGTCTGCGATAACCCCTCAAGTCGGGAAGCAGACGCAGCCCGGCCCTCACCCACGAAACACCCCCGGAACGGAGTCCGATCATGTTGGTTTTGACCAGGAAGGTTGGCGAGTCGATCGTTATCGGCGACGGCATCACCGTCCGCGTCTTGGAAGTCGGCGGCCGCGTCCGCCTCGGGATCGACGCCCCGCGGGACGTCTCCATCACCCGCCCGGACGCCTCCACCAAACCCGCCGCCGCGGAGGCGGAGGAAGAACGCCCGTCCCGTAGCGGATTGGCGGAACGGATGCGGACCCGCAGCCGTCGGCAGGAGGTCGCCGCGGATCTCCACCTTGCCCCGACCGGCAAAAGCAGCCGCACCCGCACCGGCGTCTCCGCGAACGCGCTGCTCGAGTAGTCCCCGTCCCGGACGCGAACCGCCGACGCCGAATCTGCGTCGCGCCGCCGCTTCCGGAACGGACGTGATTCGAGAGGCGGTCGGCGAACGGACAGCGGGGGAACCGCGGCCGACCAACAACGAAGGAACACGGGTTACCAAGGGGGCGTCAGCACGCTCGGGCCTGCGAACCGGGCGCCCGCCGTCGTGCCTAACGACAGCGGGCCGGGGACGGTCCGAGCGTCGTCACGAGGACGATCGGCCGCGCCGAGCGTCCCGCATAACGAGCGCTCTCGCAAACCGCCGCCGTCACGACGTTTGACGGTCGAGGGGACGATTCGATCTCCCGCGGTCCGGGCCGCGATTCTGTCGGGACGCCCCGAAGAGCGCCGTTCTGCTGATCGTCGCGAGGCGGATCGGTCCGGAGGGCACGGGTGCTTGCGGCAATCGACGCAACGTAAGTCGCAGCCGTCTCTTAGGACATGCGATGCAATGGCGAGCCGCGGCCGGGCGAGGCTGTCCCCGTGGAACCGCTTCGGCTTGCGCCTCGGGCTGCCGATCGGTGAGGCAATTAGCTCGCTCGCTTCGGCCGTGCGTCTCGGCCGCGACGGCTGAGGGGGGCGCATCGGACTGGTTTCCGCCGCGACGGCAACCGGAAGCGCGTCTCGTCCGGTCAGTCCGTGTGGGCGCCGGTGTCGAGGGCCACGCGGGTGCCCAGCAGGCGGTCGTGCAGGGTGCGGGATCTCCGCTCCTCGTCCCTGACCGGCAGCAGGCCGGCGGCGTTGTCCAGCATCCAGACGGTCAGCACGAACAGGGCCAGCGTCTGTTCGATCCAGAGCTGCCCGGTGAGTTCCTCCACCAGCACGCTGACCGCCAGCCCCCAGACGGGGAAGGTCTGCATCAGGCCGCGGATCAGCAGCGTGCGCTTCGACGGCGGCAGGCCGTAGCGGTCGACGATCCGCATTTGGAACAGCGTTTTGCCCGGGGTGCGGCCGGTGCGGGCCTGCCACCAAGCGAACAGCAGCGACGGCAGGCAGACGACCCCCTTCGACAACAACCCCAGCGGCAGCGCCATCAGCAGCCAGCCGGGCAGGGAGACGATCTGGTTGAGGGCGTGGATCGTCGGCCGGGCGACCGCGGTGGAGAGCCCCACGCTGACCAGCAGCACCAACCCGAGGTCCGTCAGCGCCCCCAGGGCCCGGATCAGCGGCCCGGCCATGGTGTTCGACTGCGGGGCGAGCCGGCGGATCTCCCGGGCCGCGTCGGCGGCGCTCTGCGGCCGGTCGGCCGGGGCCTTCTCCAGCAGGCGGGCCAGCACGTCCCGCCAGCCGGGCGGCAGGTTCGCCGGCCAAGGGTCGGGGAACTCCGGGGCGTTCGTCAGGTGGGCGCCCAGCCGGTGCGAAAGCCCCTGCTTGCGGGTCGTGTAGGGGAGCCGGCCGAAGGTCATCTCGAACAGCGTGACGCCGAGGGCGTACAGGTCGCTCTGCACCGTCGGCGCGCCGCCGCGGACCACCTCCGGGGCGAGGTAGTTCGGCGTGCCCTCCAGCCCGCCGGTGCGTTCGCGGCTGGAGCGGCGGGCGAGGCCGAAGTCGCTCAGCTTGACCGTCCCCAGCCGGTCCGGCCCGTCGTGGCGGGAGTGGGCCAGCAGCACGTTGGAGGGCTTCACGTCGCCGTGGACGATGTCGTACTTCGCCGCGCAATCCAGCGCCTCGGCGATCTCGGCGCCCAGCCGCGTCACGGCTCCGTAGGGTAGGGCGCCCTGTTTTTTCAGCACGTCCGCCAGCGTGGAGCCCTCCACCAACTCCATCGCCAGGAACGGCGTGGCGGGGTCGGGGCTAACGAAGTAGACGTGGGCGACGTTGGGGTGGTTCACCCGGGCCTGAGCGCGGGCCTCCTGCAAGAGGCGGTCGAGCGCGACCGACCCGCTGCCGGTCGACAGCGGGACCGCCTCGCCCCCCCCGGCGGGCCCGCCCGACGGCGGGGAACCGGAGGGGAGAGCATCGGATCGGGGGGAATCGGACCGGGGGCCGCCGGGGTTCAGGGCCGGGCTGCTGCCGGCCCGGTCGGGGCGGATCACCTTCACCGCGACGTAGCGTTCCAGCGAGAGGTCCAGCGCCCGGTAGACCGCGCCCATCCCGCCGCGGCCCAGCGGAGCCTCGATGCGGAAGTGCCCCAGCCGGGTGCCGGGGCGGAGTTCGCCGGGATTGATCGCCGCCCCGCGGTCGGCGGGCGGGGCGGAGAGCGGCAGGGTCTCCGCGAGGTCGGCGTCCTCGAACGGCGCCCCGGGCCGGTTCGAGCCGGGCTGATTTGCGCTGGGCCGGTGCGAGCCGGGGGCGGCTTCCCGGGCGGGGGCGATCTCCGGGTCCGGCAGCAGGCCGTCGAAGGCGCCGGCGTCCGGGCGGCATGGGTGGGTCAGCCCGGCGAACAGGGCGTCGACGTCCGGCAGCGGGGTCGTCACGCCCTGTTCGTCCCGGGCGCCCGGTGCGCCCCCGCGGCCTCGGGCGTGCCCGCCCGGCGCCGCGGCGGGGACGCCCGGGGTCTGGGGGAGGGGCAGGCAGAGGGTGTCGGCGCCGGCGTCCTCCAGCACCGAAGCGGCGTAGTGGCGCCCGCACGCCGGGCAGTCGCCGCCGCCGGGGTCCGCCCCGACCGCCGGCCGCACCCACGCCCGGGCCCCGCACACGCACAGGTACGACACGGCCGGGGCGCCGCCCGGGCTGGCCGTCGCGGGCGCCGGGGCGTCCGTCGGTTCGGTCGGCGGGGACGACCTGCGGGGGGACGGGGCGGCCGCGGTCACGGGGCGGGCGGCGGTTGGGGGGCGGGGTGCGGGCGCAGTCTAAGGCGCCGCCCCCTCTCCCATCGGCGTTTCCCGCCGCAAACCCCCACGCCGAAGGGCTTCGCGAGGAACGGCGCCCGAGATTTCCCCGTTCATCTGGCCGTTCGTCTGGCCGTTCAGCCGACGGAGATCCTCGGCCGCTAGTCGGTCGGCGCTTCCGCGGCGGACTCCGGGGTCTCCCAGCGGGTGCGGACGTTGTCGTCGAAGAGCCCGCCGTAGGCCTGGATCGTGTCCCGCAGCCGCATGCTCAGGCCGGGATCGACGGCCTCCCGCTGCGGGCTGGCGGTGAAGGCGGCGATGCGGCGGCGGAACTCCGCCTCGTCCCCCTCCCGCAGGTCGGCCAGGGCCCGGACGGCCTCCGCGTTCGCCTTGTACCGCAGTTGCTGACTGCCGGAGAGGCTCACGCTGGCCGCCGCCGTCAGCTTGTCGGCCTGGCGGCGGGCCTCGCCGGGGCGGTCGTGGTCCAGATACCACTTCGCCAGCCCGTCCCGGGCCCGCACCGCAACCGCGGGCACGTCGCCGTAGTGCTCCAGCAGGGCCAGCCAGCCGAGTTCGGAGTCCTCCAGCAGGGCGGCGGCGAACTGCTGGTCGGCGTCCGGCAGCTTCACGCCCACCGGGGCCGGGGGGGGGGTGAGGAACGGGTCCGCCGGCCGCTGCGCCCAGCCGATCCCGGCCCCGATCAGCCCGACCAGCAGGCAGAGCGGGATCAGAAACGTCAGGTGCCGGCGGAGCGACCACTGGAAGAACTGGTCGACGCCGAACGGCTTGCCGGAGGGCGCCGGGGCGGCGGTCAGCCGGGCCAGCTTGAGCTTCTGGGCCGACGCCGGGTTCTTCTCCAGGGCCGCGGCGAGGGCGGCGAGGTCGTCCCCCAGCGCCTGGGCGTCGGCGTAGCGGCCGTCCGGGGAGCGGGCCATCAGTTTGTGCACGATCTCGCACAGCGCCGGCGGCAGGTCCGGCCGCAACTCCGCCAGCGGCCGGGGGGTCGCGGAGAGGTGCTTCATGGCGATCGCCATCGGGTTCTCGCCCCGGAACGGCGGCCCGCCGGCCAGCAGGTGATACGCCGTCACGCCCAAACTGTAGAGGTCGCTGCGGGCGTCCAGCTTTTCCCCGCGGACCTGCTCCGGCGACATATACAGCGGGGTTCCCAGGGTCATGCCCTCCTGGGTCAGCGTCACGCTGCCCTCGCCCTTATCCGCCAGCCGGGCCAGGCCGAAGTCCGCCACCTTCGCGTGGCCTTTTTTGGTGAGGAGAATGTTCTCCGGCTTGATGTCCCGGTGCACGATGCCGGCGTCCGCGGCGGCGGCGAGGGCGGCGGCGATCTCGCTCAGCAGCCGGATCGCGATCTTCCCCCCCGGCGGGCCTTTCCGCTTGAGGTACTCCCGCAGCGTCGGCCCGGAGACGTACTCCTGGGCGATGTAGTGCAGCGGCCCGTCGTTCGGCCCCGCCCCGTCCACCTCGCCGACGGAGTGCACCTGCACGATGTTCGGGTGATTCAGCGCCGCGGCGGCGAGAGCCTCCTGCTCGAACCGGCGGATCATCGTCGTGTCGTCTTCGTCCAGCTTGTCCGACCGCAGCACCTTGAGGGCGACCTGTCGGTTCAGCCCCTTCTGCTGGGCCAGATAAACCTCCGCCATCCCCCCGCGGCCGAGCTTGCGGAGGATGTGGAACTCCCCGATGTACTCCGGCGGCGGCCGGTCCGGGGCCTTCTCCCGCGGCGGCGTCTTCCCGCTGCCGCTGGGCCGGAAGACCGTCTGCGACGGGTCCGGCGCGGGCGTGGCCCCCGCCGCGCGCGGCGGCAGTTTCGGCGGAGCGTTCTCCGGCGGGTCCGGATCGGTCGACGGGAGATCGGGGTCGGACATCGGCGGGAAGGGCGTGAGGCGAGGACGCGGGGTCACGATACCGCGACGGCGGCGTTCCCGCTCGCGGGCGGTCGGACCCGCAGCGTGTGCAGGACGGCTTCGAGTTCGGTTTCGTCGAAGGACCGGCCGGTCGCGCGGCCCATGGTCACCATCACCGAGCCGCCCGGGACGTCGAGTTCGTACTGAACCTGTTTGTGCGAGACCGGCCCGGGCAGCTCGCTGACAAGCTTCTCCCCGGAGACCGGACCGAACGCGACCGGTTCCGCGACGACCCCGCCCGCCCGCCACTGCCGCCGCAGCAGGGAGCCGAACCCGGGCTGCGCGACGATGATCAGGGCGTGGATCGCCCCCCGCCGCCCCTTCGTGAGGGCGAGGGAGGCCGGCGACGCTTCCGCCGTCCAGCCCGGCGGCGCTTCGACGGCGATCGTCGGCTGCGGACCGGGATCGGGTCCTTCGCCGAGGGCGGCGACGTCGAATCCGAAGCTCAGCAGGCCGCGGAAGATTCCGACGACGCACCAGCCGGCGTGGTCGTCGGAGTCGAACGACCCCAGCCACGCCTCCAGCGCCGCCAGATCGCCCGCGACGGCCGCGGCCGGGTCCGCTTCGTGCTCCAGCCGGCGCTTCAACGCCCGTTCGAGCGGCCGCGCGTCCAGATCCTCCGCGTCGGCCCCGCCCCGCAACGCCGCCTCGAACCCGGCCAGCGGCCGGTCGAGATAGGCGAGGCTCGGCGGCAGATCGGGCATCGGCGGGGCGCGCGTCGGCGTCGGCATCGTAGGAGACGCGGCGGCCGGTCGCAGCGCCGCACGCCCTGTCCGGCCGGCGCCGCGGCCCTAGAATCCGGCTCGAACCCGACCCCGCACGTTCGCCCCGAACCGTATGACCGTTTCCGCCGACCGCCCCGCCACTCTCGGCGACCTCAAGGCCTCCGGCTATCAGTCCGTCCCGGTCAAAACCGAATTGCGGCGGAACCTGCTCCGCAAATTGAAGTCCGGCGAACCGGTCTTTCCCGGCATTCTCGGCTACGAAGACACCGTCTTCCCCCAGCTGTATAACGCCGTGCTCAGCAAGCACGACGTGCTGCTGCTGGGCCTCCGCGGGCAGGGCAAAACCCGGATGCTGCGGATGCTCACCGGCCTGCTGGACGAATACATCCCCGCCGTGCAGGGCAGCGAGATCCACGACGACCCGCTCGCCCCGCTCTCCAAGTATTCCCGCGATCTGATCGCCGAAAAGGGCGACGACACGCCGATCGTCTGGATCGGCCGCGAGGAGCGCTACAACGAAAAGCTCGCCACCCCGGACGTGACGATCGCCGACCTGATCGGCGAGGTCGACCTGATTAAACACGCCGGCGGGGCGCTGCTGAGCAGCGAGGACGCGATGCACTTCGGGCTGATCCCCCGGTCGCACCGCGGCATCTTTTGTATGAACGAACTGCCCGACCTGGCCCCGAAGATTCAGGTCGGTCTGTTCAACGTCCTGGAAGAACGGGACGTGCAGATCCGCGGCTTCAACGTGCGGTTGAATCTGGACCTGATGTGCGTGTTCAGCGCCAATCCGGAGGACTACACCAACCGCGGCCGGATCGTGACCCCGCTGAAGGACCGCATCGGCAGCGTCGTGCGGACGCACTATCCCAACACCCGCGAGTTGGGCATGCGGATCACCGAGGAAAACGCCTGGACCGACCGCGGCGACGAAGAGCACCCCGTCTCCGTCGCGGTGCCGCGGTTCATGAAGGAGATCGTCGAGGAGACCAGCCGGCTGGCCCGCACCTCGCCCCACGTGAATCAGGCGTCCGGCGTGAGCGTGCGGATGAGCGTCTCCAACTATGAAAACCTGCTGAGCAACGCGGAGCGCCGCGGCGTCACGCAGGGGCAAAACCACGTCGTCGCCCGCCCCTCCGACCTGGCCCACGCCGCCGCCGGCGGTCGCGGCAAGGTGGAAATGAGCATGACCGAGGAGCCCGGCGAGGAGGACGTGCTGCTCGATCGGATGACCGACGAGGCGGTCAAGAACGTGTTCGACCAGTATTTGAAGCCGAAGAAGTTCCGCAGCGTGGTCGAGTACGTCGAAAGCGGCAAGACGATCCGCGTCGGCGAGGGCGTCACCACGAAGGAATATCTCGACCTGTTGGACAGCGTGCCCAACTTTAAAGAGGACGTGGAGATCCTCGCCGGCGAGCTGGAGCCGGACCTCGCCGGCGGCGACTACCACGAGCAACTGCTCGCCTGCGTGGCGGAGTTCATTCTGGAGGGCCTGCACGTCCACAACCGCCTGAACCGCGCCCGCACCGGCGCCGTCGCCAGCTACGGCGGGTGAGTGCTACGAAGCAGCAAAGCGCGTCGGCGCCCCCTATGATTCGGTGCCCTCCAACGAACGTAGGAAGCGAATCAAAGAGCAAACCTGATTTACGATCAATAAGCTTTCGGAGCGGTTTAGGAGTTCGTTGTCATGTGCAAGAGATTGCTCGTTGCGGACTGCGCAGAACGCATCTAATAGTCCGATGTTGGATCGGATAATCCTTTCCGTCATTGGGGATCGGATCATGCCGCTACGCTGAAGCATCTTTGCATATTGACCTGCGAGCCCGTGCAGCGGCGTGTCTCGGCTCGGTGAGTGCCCTCGCTTCTCATGCTGGTGTCGGAAGAATCGAACTGCGTATGTATGCAGTCGGTCGAGGCCTCGCTCCGGCTGACCCTCCCTAATCTTCAGCCGCACTTCGTCTGCCAACGCTTCGAAGACAGCGTCGTCGTCCAACGGCGAGATAGCCGCCAAATCGACAGGGCCAGCGTTCGCCACCAACCGCTCGCCAATTTTTCGAACTCCCTCTACCTGGTGCGGTATGGCCTCAGGAAGCTCTGAAGCGTATTCGGCAAGGGCGATTGTCAGTCGTCCGACGATCTGGTCGTCCTCAAGCTCCCAGAAATTCCGCAGCCGATTTGCTTTCGATAGTTGAACCCCACCGTAGTGGTCCGCCTCGATGTCCCTCCGCACTTCGCTTCCGATGAAGTCTTGAAACGTTCGGTTAGAGAAGTCCAGCACGTAACCGGACTTCATGCCGAAGACATCCTCCATGAGGCGGCGGTCACGAAAGGTCAGGGTAGCCATCTATAAGATTGTGGGCGGCAGTGTTCGCGTATTCTGAGAGGACACGCATCTTAGCGTAGGGTTCAGTGCGGTAGTGGAAGCAGCACGGAGTCCATGGGGCGTCCAGCCCAATGGTCGCTCGAATGCCCCCGGCTCGCCCCGCGTTTCCCCCCCCGCCGGCCTATTCGCCGGCGGCGTCCGCGGCGACCCGCTGTTTCCACGCCCGGTACTTCTCGCCCAGTACTTTCTGCGGCCAGTCGCCGTACCAGGCGTAGCCGTTGCGGCGTTCGTCGCCGATGTCGGCGAGGTTCGGCTTCGGCACGCCGTCGCGGTCCACGAACACCGGGCGGTTCGTTTCGATGTCGTAGAACCGCGCCCACAGCGGCGGGGCGGCGGGGTCCTTGACGATCACCTTGTTAAAACCCCATCCGGCGGCGGGGTCTTTCACCTTCTCCTCGCGGATCCCCGTCAGCTGGGCGGACTCCATCCAGGCGACCGCCGCGTCGACGGCCCGCACGACCTCCGGCGAGGGGTCTTCGAGACTCATTAAGAGTTGCGTGATTCCGACCGACTCCATCCCGCTGAGGGTCGCCAGTTCGAAGGTGCGGGCCGGGCGGGGGCGGAAGTCGACCTTGTCGTGCTGGGCGCACCAGGCCGTCAGCGTGCCGTCGACAAGGATCTGACACTTCAAAATGCACTCCACGCCGCGGTCGAAGGCGTCCCGGGCGGCCTGACGGCGGGCCTCGTCGACGAACCGATAGGTTTTCGACTCGGCGACCTCGCGGACGAACTGCATCAGGCGGACCATCGCGTCGTCGTTGAAGGTGATATAGCGGTGGTAGCCGTCGCCCGGCGGGTGGAACTGCGGCCAGCCGCCGTTGTCGTATTGACCTTCAAGGACGTAATCGAGTCCGCGGTCGAAGGCGTCGCGGTAGCGGTCGTCGTGCGTGGCGTTGTACAGCTTGGCGAGCAGCCGCAGCTCGTCGGTCGTCGCCCGGTTGTCGTAGGTGCCCCGCAGTTCGGCCCGGTCGCCGCGGTGGGGGGCGGCGGTCGTGTCCACGTTCTTCGGCCAGCCGCCCGATTCGGCTTGGAAGGAGAGCACGTTCGCCCCGATCCGGGCGGCCTCCTCGGTGGCGAACCAGGCCGCCGGCTTCTTGAGAAAGTCCTTCGGCCCGGCGTCGGCGGGGGCGGCCGCGAACAGCAGCAGGGCGACGGCGAACAGGGAGCGGGGGGACATGGGCCCGTTTCAACGGAAACGAGGAGAGAGGACAGGCCGGCGGGGCGTCCGCCGGTCGCACGGCGGCCCGGCGTTCATTGCACGAACGGCCGAATCGGCTGTCAATCGCCGTCGCACCGGGCCCGGGGGATCCATGGGGACCGGGGGAAACCGGTCTGGACCCGGCGGGACGGTTCGGCCGATGGTTGCCGGATCGCCCCCGCCCGGGTTCTGCGCCGTGATTCCTCCCCGCCTCGTCCGTTCCTCCCTCCGCCGCTTCGCCCCGCTGCTGTGCGGCGTGGGGCTGTTGGCGTCTCTGACCGGCTGCGCGACCAATCGGGCAGGAAACGGGGCGTTGGCCGGCACGCTGGTCGGCGGGGCGCTGGGGGCGGCGGTGGGCGAGCAGAGCGACAACCCGCTGGCCGGGGCGGTGATCGGCGGGCTGGGCGGGGCGATGGTGGGCTCGGCGATCGGCGAGGCGAACGACCGGGCCGAAGCGAACGCCGTCGCCCGGGCCTCCTACGAACGGGACGTCGCCGCGGCCCACGCCAACCGGGTGACGATCGACGAGGCGATCCAACTGACCCTCAACGGCGTCGACCCGGAGGTGATCGCCACCCACGTCCGCCAGCGGGGCGGCTGCGGCCCGCTGAGCGCCGCGGACCTGATCACCCTGCAACAGAACGGCGTGCACCCGCGGGTCGTCACCGCGCTGCAGACGTCCTCCCCGCCGCCGGTCCAGGCCCCGCCGCCGCCGCGGGAGCGGGTGATCGTGCAGGAGATCCACCACGGCCCCGGCTGGTCCTACTGCGAGCCGGATCCGTTCTGCGATCCGTTCTTCTATCCCCACCGCCGCCGTCGCCACCGGCATCACCACGTCGAGCCCGGCGTGAGCTTCGGCCTGCACTTCGACTGACCGGGCGGCGCCGCCTGTTTCTCTCCTCTCCCCCAAAAGGGGGCGAGGGGGGACGAGGTCTGCGGACATTTGAGGAGTGGTTCGCCACGCTCTTCTCCCCTCTCCCTGGAGGGAGAGGGGCCGGGGGTGAG
>NZ_JBINJD010000057.1:0-29291 GCF_043951915.1 Alienimonas sp. DA493
TCCGGGACGCGGCGGCTTCGAAAGACAGTTCGCTCACAGCTCCACGCCCAGTCCGGCCAGCAGTTCGATCGTTTCTCGCAGCGGCAGGCCGGAGACGTTGGAGAGGCTGCCGTCCACCCGTTCGACCAGCAACGCCCCGAACAGCCCGCCGATCGCCACGCCGCCGGCCCGGCCGGGAGGTTCAGCGGCGGCGAACAGGCGTTCGAGGTGCCGCTCCGCGTCGGCCCGCACCGTGACCCGGGTGCGGATCACCATGTGGGCGGTGCGAACCGGCCCGGCCTCGCGACTGGGGGGGCGTCCCGGCGGCGGGGGGCCGGCGGGGGCGTGCACGGCGACGCTCACCGCGGTGGCGGTCACGTGGGTGCGGCCGATGTAGTGCTTGCGGAACCACCCCCGCACCGTGCGTTCCCAGTCGTCCGCCGGCGGTTGGCCGAGCGTCGTCAACTCCCCGTCCCGCAGTTCCCCGCCCTCCGCCCCGGCGACCACGGCGGTGTCCGCGGCGATCACGGCGCTCCACCGGCCGGCCAGCTCCTCCTCGGAATCCTCGTCCGGCGGGTCGCCGGCGGCGATGCGGGCGAGGGCGGCGTCCCGCTTGGCGTCGGCGATCCGCAGCAGGCCGGCTTCGATCTCCCGCCAAGTCGTGAAGCCGTCCAGCGACTCCTCCGCCGGATCGGCCGGGGCGAGAGTCCGCAGCCGTTCCGCCGGGACGACCATCTCCAACAGCGCCCGCCGCCGCGGGGAGCGGCTGGCGAGCACGATCGGGCCGTCCGCCAGGGGCGGCCCGGGAGCGTCGGCGGGCGAGTCGGCCATCGGGGAACGAGCGCGGCGGGTCGGGCGAGCGGCCGGGCAGTCTAGTCCCCGCGGGCCGGGCCCGTCAGTCGTCGGTATCGCCCAGGTCCGCCGGATCGCCGTTGCCGGGGATGCGTTCGGCGGGCCGGTCCGGGCCGAAGGGGGAGTCCAGATCGTCCTCAGCGTCCTCGGGGGGGAAGCCGTTCGCCGGGGGCACGAGGCGGGGCAGCGGCTGGGGACGCGGGAGGAACCGGCCGTCGTTGGGGTCCTCCAGCGGGCGGTCCGGCCAGCGGGCGAGGGTGACGGGGATGACGGCCTCGCCGCCGCCGGGGCGGACCACGGTGACGGGCGTGGCCTCGCCGACAGTTCCCTCCTCGCGGATAGCGTCCAGCAGGGCGGCGGGGGTGTTGATGGGGGTGTCGCCGAACTGCACGATCACGTCCCCCGGCCGCAACCCGGCCCGGGCGGCGGGCCCGCCGGCGGTCACACGATCGATCTGGCACCCGCCGGCCCCGCCGGTGGTGAAGGACACGCCGAGGAACGCCTTGCCGCGGCGCTCCACGCTGAAATCGCCGTATTTTCCCGCGATCAAGCCGGCTCGGGCCGCCTCGGGGATCGGGCAGTCGTCGGTGAGGTGCACCTGAGCGAGCCCGGCGATCGCCCGGAGGTGTTGTAGGCCCTCCTCCCCGCCGGTCCAGCGGTCGTCGAGGGTGATCGCCCAGGTGGCCCGGTTCCCCCCGCCCAGTGCCGGGCCGAAGCCGCGGTTGAACTGTTCGGTGCGCATCACCGCGGCGCCGTGCCGACGCACCTCCGCGATGGCCAACGGGGTGATCGACGTCGGAAACAGCCCCAGCGCCGACTTCGCCGCCCCCGCGGCCTCCGCAACCCGGGCCGCCTCCGCCGGGTTCGTGTCCGCCGGGTTCGTGTCCGCCGCGTTCGGTTCCGCCGCGTTCGGTTCCGCGGGGGCCGGTTCGGCGTCCGCCCCGTCGGCGGCCACGGCGGGCGGATCGACCTCGGCGGCGTCGGCCGCGGCGATGAGGGCGGCGAGGGCGTTCACGTACGCCGCCGTGGCGGCCACATCGCCGCGCCGGGCCGACTGCCAAACGCCTTCCGACAGCGCCGCGACCGCCCGGGTGCGGCGCTCCGGGTCGGCGTCCGTTGCGGCCTGTTGCAGGGCGTCCGTCGCCGCGGGCGTGCCCTCCAACAACCGGCTGGCGGCCTCGCGGGTCGCCCAGTCGTCGGCGGCGAGGTCCTCGACCGCCGCGGCGATCCGCTCCGCGCTCACCACCTGGCGGGCCGGCCGCGGGGCGATCAGCGGGGCGGGCGTCTCCTCCCCGTCCGCCTCCTGTGCGGGGGCGCCCGGCGCCGCGAGGGCACCGGCCAGCAGGACCGCGGCGAGGGCGGGCGTCAGCACGGACCGCAGGAGCATCGGGGGGCTCGAATCGGGGGGGCGGGGGTCCTTCCTCGCTCCCATCATTCGCCGCGCAGCAGCCCGAGCAAGCCGCGCATGAAGTCCGGCAGGTCGCCCGGACGGCGGCTGGTGACGTGGTGGCCGTCGACGTGCACCGGCTCGTCCACCCAGGTCGCCCCGGCGTTGACGCAGTCGTCCTTGATGCCCGGCGAACCGGTCACCGTCACGCCGCGATAAATATCGGCGGAGCAGCACAGCCAGCCGCCGTGGCAGACCGCGGCGACCGGCTTCTTGGCGGCGTCGAACGCCTTGAGCAGGTTCAGCACGGCCGGGTCGCGGCGCAGCTTGTCCGGCATCCACCCGCCGGGGCAGACGACGGCGACGAAGTCGTCCGCCGACAGATCGCCGACCGCGGCGTCGTTCGTGCACGGGTAGCCGTGCTTGCCCTGATAACTCTTGCCGGCCTCGTCGCCGGCGAGCGTGACCTCGTACCCGGCCTCCTCGAGCCGCAGCTTGGGATACCAGAGTTCGAGGTCTTCGTAATCGGGCCCGGCGAAGATGAGAACGCGATCGGCCATGGGGGTCGAGTGATCTGGAGGGGAGGTCGGTACGTTGGGGGCATGATAGGGGCTCGCACCGCCGTCGACGCCGAGGGGCCGGTCATCCGGGTGTTCGCGCGGCCGTTCTGCGTCTGGGGGCTGGTCCTGTTCGGCGGCATCGGCCTGTTTATCGTGGGCGGGGCGGCGATGTCCGAACTGGGGCTGGGGGACGCGCGGGTCGATGCAGGGTTCTGGTGGTTCGGAGCGCCGATCGGGACGGTCGCCCTGCTGGCAGGCGCCCTCGGGCTCTCGGAACTGCGCGAGCCGTCGGCGGCGGTGGCGATTCGTCCGGACCGGTTCGTCCTCCGTCAGCCGTTGCTCGTCTGGACGAAGGGTCGGACCGTGCGGACCGCGGACGTGGTTCAGCTCTGGGCCGTGGGAACGGGCGATCGGAAGGCGCTGGGGGAGGACGGCGGCCCGGACCGGCTGTGCGTCCGGCTGCGGAGCGGCAGGGTGATTCGGTACGAAGCAATGAACCTCGCGATCAGCGGCGTCGAACTCGAACGTTTGATTCGCGAGACGACCGGGCTGGACGCGCCCGGCCGGCCGGCTGGGCAAACACGGTCGACGGCCGTTCGTTGGCTGCGGCAGGCGGTCGGGGCGGATCCGGGTGGCCCGGTTGCGGCTCCGGGCGAGGGGGCGTGAGATGCGGGGGTGATGCGTTTCGCCCCGCCCGACGCCGACCGCTCCGACGCCGCAGCCGCGGCCGAAGCCGCCGAGTCCGCGGCGGCCGCGGCGTTCGATCTCGACCTCGTCCTGCTGCTGGGCGGGGCGGTGGTGATGGCGATCGCGGCCTTTCACGGCCGCATCACCCGGACGGCGGGGACCAGCGGGCCGCTGTTGGCCCTGCTGGGGGGGATCGCGGCGGGGCCGGTCGGCCTGGGGTGGCTCGATCCGACCGACTGGGGCGAACCGGCCGGGTGGATGCAGCCGGCGGCGCTGCTGACGCTGGCGATCGGGCTGACGGGCGTGGCCCTGCGGTTGCCGCGGCGGTGCGTGCTGTCGCGGGCGCACCTGACGACGATCGGCACACTGCTGGGGCCGGTCATGCTGGCGATGTGGGCGGCCTCCACCTGTTGCGCAGCGGTCGTGCTGGGGCTGGACAGGTGGGCGGCGGCGCTGGTCGGCGCCGCGGTGGTGCCGACCGACCCGGTGCTGGCCTCGGCGGTGGTCTCCGGCGACTTCGCCCGCGAACGCCTGCCCGGTCGACTGCGGCACGCGATCAGCGCCGAGAGCGGGACGAACGACGGCCTCGCCGTGCCGCTGGTCGCCCTCGCCGCCGCCGGACTCGCCGGCTCCCTCGCCGCGGCGGAGGGCTGGTGCAACTGGTTCGCCGAGGCCGTGCTGCGGGAGGCGGTCGGGGCGGCGCTGCTGGGGGCGGCGTGCGGGTGTGCGGCGGCCTTCCTGCTGAACTGGTCCGAGCGGGAACGCGACACCGACGAGACCGGCCTGCTGGCGTTCGCCCTGGCCCTCACCCTGGCCGTGCTGGGGGCGGCGGGCGTGTTGGGGGTCAGCGGCCCGCTGGCGGTGTTCGCCGCGGCGCTCGCCTTCACCTGGGGCCTGTCGGGGGACGAACGGCGGGAGGAGGGCGAGATTCAGGACGCCGTCAACCAGTTCTTCCTGCTGCCAATCTTCGGCCTGCTGGGCGCCGTGCTGCCGTGGGGGGAGTGGGCGGCCTTCGGCTGGCGGGGGCCGGCGTTCGTCGCGGCGCTGCTGCTGGTCCGCCGCCCGCCGTGGCTCTGGCTGATCGGCCGGTTCTTCCCCGCCCTGCTGCCGGATCTGAAAGAGAACCGCGATCGGCTGTTCGCCGGCTGGTTCGGACCGATCGGCGTGGCGGCCCTGTACTACGCGGCGGAGTATCACGCCGATCTGCCCGTCCTGTGGCCGGCGGTCACCCTGGCGGTGGCCGGCAGCACGCTGGTCCACGGGGCGACCGCGGCCCCGTTCACCCGCCGCTACGCCGCCGACGCGGCCGACGCCCCGGAACCGACCGACCGCACCTGACCCGCCCCCGCGTCGCCCGCCGCTTCGCCCTTCCCGACCGCTCGCCGTGCCCGATCCGCAATCCGTCACCCCCGGAGACCCGGGTTCCCCCGCCAGCGGCGACTGGCTGTGGGCCCCGCCGGGGGACGTGTGGAAGGTCGTGGCGCTGTCGGCGCTGGCCTTCCTGATCGTCGCCCTGCTGTTCCGGCTGGCCGGCACGCGGGCGGCCGGGCAGATGAACAACTTCGACTGGATCGTCACCGTCGCCCAGGGCGCGATCGTCGGCAGCGTGGCGCTGGGGGCGAACACCTCCCTGCTGGAGGGGGCCGCCGCGGTCGTCACGCTGCTCGGCCTGCAATACGGCATGAATTGGCTGGCCGCCCGGCACGACGGGTTCCGCAAAGCGGTCTTCTCCCATCCGGCGCTGCTGTACCACCGCGGCGAGTTCCTGCACGACGCCCTCAAACGGCAGCGGGTCACCGAGGGCGAAGTCCGCGGGGCGGTTCGGTCCGCGGGGATGGGCAGTTGGGCGGAGGTCGGGGCGGTCGTGCTGGAACCGGGGGGGACGTTCAGCGTGCTGCCGAAGGCGAACCCCGACGACGAGCACGACTTGCTCACCGGCGTCGAACGCCCCAAAGGCTGAACCGTCCCCCGGCGCCGCCCCGCCCGGCCGCCCGGCGACCGGAACGCGGGTTGAGCGTTCGTCCCCGCCGCCCCACAATCCCGCCATGAGCACGGAACAGGCGGACACCGACGCGGCCCCGGATCTCCCCCCGTCGGCCCCCCCGTCGGATCCGCCGGCCGACGCGGCGCCCGCCGCCGCCGCAGGCGACGTCGCCGCCGCGGACGACGAGGCGGAACTGCGGGCCGTCCTGCGGGACTACTGGGGTTACGACAGCTTCCGCCCCCTCCAGAAAGAGGCGATGGAGTGCGGCCTGAGCGGCCGGGACAGCGTCGTCGTGCTGCCGACCGGCGGCGGGAAAAGCCTCTGCTATCAGGCCCCCGCCGCGGTGCTGCACCGCCGGACCGGGGCCGTCGCGGTCGTCGTCAGCCCGCTGATCGCGCTGATGAAGGATCAGGTGGACGCGCTGTCCGCGATCGGCGTGCCGGCGGCGTTCGTCAACAGCACCCTGCCGCCGGAGGAGAAGATCGAGGTCGCCCGCCGGCTGCGGGAGAAGGAACTCGCCTGCCTGTACGCGGCGCCGGAAACCCTCGTCACCGACCGGATGCTGGACTTCCTGTCCGGGCTGGACGTCAGCTTCGTGGCGATCGACGAGGCCCACTGCGTGAGCCAGTGGGGGCACGACTTCCGCCCGGAGTACCGCCAGCTCGGCATGCTGCGGGAGCGGTTCCCCGACGCAGCGATGCACGGCTACACCGCCACCGCCGGCGAGAAGGTGCGCGACGACGTCGCCTTCCAGTTGAACCTGCGCGACCCGGCGATGCTGGTCGGCAGCTTCGACCGGCCGAACCTCACCTTCCGGGCCCGGCCCGCTTCCAAAACGCTTGACCAGATCCGCGAGGTGGTCAGGCGGCACGAGGGCGAGAGCGGCATCGTCTACTGCATCTCCCGCAAGAAGGTGGACGAGACCGCCGACGCCCTGCGGGGGTTGGGCGTGCGGGCGATCGCCTACCACGCCGGGATGACCAAGGAGGAACGCACCGCCGCCCAGGACGCCTTCCTGGCCGACGAGGAAGACGTGGTCGTGGCCACGGTCGCCTTCGGCATGGGCATCGACAAACCGGACGTGCGGTTCGTCGTCCACGCCGGGATGCCGAAGTCGATCGAACACTACCAGCAGGAGGCCGGCCGAGCCGGCCGCGACGGGTTGGCCAGCGAATGCCTCCTGCTGCACAGCGGCGGCGACTACCGGTTCTGGAAAAGCACCCTCAGCGAACTCCCCCCCGAACCCCGGGCTAACGCGGAGCAGTCTCTCAACGCCCTCTACGACTACGCCCAGGGGGCGCTCTGCCGCCATAAAGCCCTCGTGCGGTACTTCGGGCAGGACCTGGAGGGCGACGACTGCGGCGCCTGCGACATCTGCCTCGGCGAAGTGGAAACCGTCGACGACCCGTTGGTTCTCGGGCAGAAGATCGTCAGCTGCGTGTACCGCTTGGACCAACGCTTCGGCGGCAACCACACCGCGGAGGTGCTGACCGGTTCCAAAAGCGAGGCGGTGCTCTCCAAGGGCCACGACGCCCTCAGCACCTACGGGCTGCTGTCGGAGCACCCCAAAAAGGCGGTGCGGGACTGGATCGAACAGCTCGTCGGGCAGGGGTTTCTGGCCAAAGCCGGCGAGTACGCCACGCTGCACATCACCGAGGCCGGCCAGCAACTCCTCAAGGGGGAACGCAAACCGGTGCTGCTGGCCCCGGCGAAGAAGGTCTCCGCGGACCGGCCGAGCCGCCGCAGCGCCGCCGACGACTGGGAGGGCGTGGACGAGGAGCTGTTCGAGCACCTCCGCGGCGTGCGGGGGGAGGTCGCCCGGGAGATCGGCAAGCCGGCCTACATCGTATTCAACGACGCCAGCCTGAAGGACATGGCCCGCCGCCGCCCCACCACCGAGGAGGGGCTGAGCCACTGCGTCGGCGTCGGCCCGAAAAAGCTGGAGGACTTCGGCGAGCGCTTCCTGGAGGAGATCAATGCGCACTGCTCCGAGCACGGCCTGACGGTGGACGTGGAGGTCGGCGCCGCGGGCGGAACCGGCGGGGGCTCGGGCGGGAGCATGTTCGGCGGCGGCCGGTCGATCAGCCGAAACGCCGCCGCGGCCTTCCCGCTGTTCCGCGACGGGTTGGGGGTGGAGGACGCCGCCCGGGAGTTGGGCGTCACCGACCGCACGGCCGTCGGCTACCTGCGGGACTACATCCTGGAAACGAAGCACGACGATCCCACCACCTGGGTGGCCCCCGCCGTCGCCCGCCAGGCCCGGGAGGCCTTCGAAGCCTGCGGTCTGCAACGCCTCAAACCGGCCTTCGAGCACCTCGACGGCGCGGTGAGTTACGACGACCTGAAGATCGTCGCCGCCTGCATGGCGGCGGGGCAGTCCGCCTGAGCGGGGACGCCGCCGCAACCGGAACTCCCCTCGCCCCCCTTTTGGGGGAGAGGGGTCGGGGGTGAGGGGGCAGCGACGCCCGGACGCTGTTCACCGTCCGCCGACTCTCCCGCAGGAAGCTCACCGCGGAGAGCGGACGCGGATGAACCGTGCCCCACCCTCACCCCCAGCCCCTCTCCCTCGAGGGAGAGGGGAGAAGAGTGGAACGAACCGCTCCTCAACGTCCGCAGACCGTATCCCCCCTCGCCCCCTTTTGGGGGAGAGGGGAGCAGAGGACGCGGCGGCGTGAGCGCGTTTCGCGGACTGACGGGCGCTTTCCCCGGCCCCCCTTCGCCTCCGCGGGGTTGATCCGACGGGGGCGTTTCCCGCGCCGCCCGCCCCGGTTCCGGTTCGTCTCCCCTCCCCGATCGCCCCCGCATGTCCGTCGCCGCACCGCTCGTCGCCCTGTTGCTGTTCGCTCCCGCCGCGGAGCCGGACGCCGCGTGGCCCCGCTTTCGCGGGCCGGACGGGCGGGCCGTCGCCCCCGCGGCCGCCCCGCCGCTCTCCTGGAACGGCGAAACCGGGGAGAACGTCCGCTGGCACGTCGACCTGCCCGGCCCCGGCGCCAGCAGCCCGATCGTCGTCGGCGACGCCGTATTCGTGACCTGCTACACGGGCTACGGCGTCGACGAACGCAATCCGGGCGACGTGAACGCGCTCGTCCGCCACCTCCTCCGCCTGAATCTGGCCGACGGCGCCGTCGTCTGGCGGGCCGACGTGCCCAGCACAGCCGAGGAAGATCCCTACCGCGGCTTTATCTCCGAGCACGGCTACGCCACGAGCACCCCCTGCTCCGACGGCGAGCGGGTGTTCGTCCACTTCGGCAAGACCGGTGTGTTGGCCTTCGACCTGGCCGGCAAGGAGTTGTGGCGGACGAACGTCGGCACCGACAGCGGCCCCCGCGGCTGGGGCAGCGGCGCCAGCCCGATCCTCGTGGAGGTCGAGGGGGACGACGGCGGGCCCCGCACGCTGCTGATCGTCAACGCCTGCGAGGAGGCCCAAGCCCTCATCGCCCTCGACCCGGCGAACGGCGAGGAGGTCTGGCGGGCCAGCGCCGGCAGCCTGAACCAGAGCTGGGCGACGCCGATCGTTCGCACCTCCCCCTCGAACGCCGCCTCTCCGAACCGGCAGGAACTGCTGTTCCCGATCCCCGACGAACTGTGGGCCCTGAACCCGGCCACCGGCGGCCTGCTGTGGTACGCGGAGATCCCCGTGGACGGCTCCGCCTGCACCAGTCCCGTCGCCGACGAGGACGGCGGCCCGGTCTACGTCGTCGGCGGCCGGCAGGGCGGCGGCGCCGCGGTGACGCTCGGCACGGCGACCGGCGGCGACCCCGCCGCGGACGACGCCGTTCTCTGGACCACCCGCGAGGGCTCCTACGTGCCCAGCCCGGTCCTGATCCGGGTTCCCTCTGAACGGGGGAACGGCGAAGACGACGGCGGCGAACGGCTGTTCTGGCTCAGCGACCGCGGCCTCGCCCTCTCTCTCGACGCCCAGACCGGCGAGACGATCTTCAAAGAACGCCTACCGGACGACGGCCTGACGCAGAGCGAAGGCCGTCGCGGCCGCGGCGGCGTGAGCCTCTACGCCAGCCCGGTTCTCGTCGGTTCCGGCGCCGACCGGCGCATCCTGGCGACCACCCGGGCCGGCGACACCTTCGTCATCACGCCGGCCGACACGCTGCAGATCGAGCGGGTGAACCCCCTCGGCCCCGACGCCGGCCGCTGCAACGCGAGCCCCGCCGTGACGGAAGACGCCCTCGTTCTCCGCACCGACCACGGCGTCTGGTGCCTCGCCAAGAGCACCGAATAGCCGCGACGGCGCGCCGGTGCGGCCCCAACGGTCCGCACCGGCGTGCCGTCCGGAGGGACTGAACAGGCGGCTGACGGCGGGGAGACAGGTTGGGTAATTTGGGGAATCTCCCGCAGCTCTGCGTGGAGCACAATCCGCTCCCCACCGCGTGAACGCCGGTGTTCGCCATGCTTCAGTCTCTCGCCTTCAGCCTGCTGCTGGGCTTGCCGTCCGGCGCCCCGGCCTGCGTCCCGCCGCCCGCTTCGGGCTGTTCTCCGGCCGTCGTCTGCCCCGCCCCCGCGACCGTCGCGCGCCCGCCGATCGCGACGTGCGGCGACCCGCCGAGGCCGTGCGTCGTCCGCCTGCAACCTCCGCGGTTCGTCTGCCCGCCGCGGGCGGTCTCGGGTCGTCCGGCGCCCGGCCCCTCGATCTGTCCCCCGCCGCAGATTCCGGGCCCGTGTCCGCCCAAGGACAGCGGCGTTCTGCACTGCCCGCTCTACTGGATGGAGTTTCACGATCTTCAGACGGGCTCGTTCGAGCACTACACGACGTATCGACGCGTCAACGATTCCGAACCGATCGACTGCAACAGCGGATCGACGTACGTCGTCGACGGCAAAGAGGAACGAGTCTGCCCGGATGGGTGTTTTACCCCGTCGCTGGCCGCGGACGGGTCGTACTGCGGTCGCCCCCTCTTGCCCGGCGGACTGCCGTGCCGGCCGCTCTCCCCGCGGTTCTCCGGGAAACTTGGACAGATTGCCGGGCCCGGGGGCGTTTTTCGGACCCCGTCCGGCTGGTCCATCGATTGGACGGCGTCGAGCACGATCGTCTTCCGAACGCCTGATTTGAACCGGCGTCCGGGCCGAGTCGTCGCCGCTCACACCCTGACGCTCCGGAGAAGGGGCTTTCCGGACCAGACGTCGGTGATTCATCTGGGCTTCGAGATGCTGCCTCGCGATTATCCCAACGTCATCAACCCGCTGCCGGCGGTGGTCGGCGGACGCCCGTCGGTCCGTCTCAAACAGCTGCAGTCGGGCGGCACCTGCGTCTACTATTACGAGATTGAAGCACCGACGGGCGAGGTCTACACGACCCGCACGTTCCACCAGCTCCTCTGAGCCGCCCCGGCCCCCGTCGCGTCACGGGATGCGGCCGGCGTGCGACCGGATCCGCGGCGGCTCAGGGGTCCGCGTCGTTCGCGTCCCCGAGGATCCGCGGAAATTGCTCCGCTTGGATCCGCGGCATGTCGCTGCGGACGCCGACGACGCCGAGGTCCCCCCCCGACGCCCCGCTCCCGGCGAGTTGGTCGCCGGCGGCCCCGGAGCCGCGGCCGCCGGCGATCACCAGACGTCGGTATTCCGGAAAGGGAACCGGCGCCACGTCTTCGGCCCGCATCCCGGGCGGGAAGGGTTGGCGGGACGCGGTCCAGAGGCGGAGCCCGGCTTCGTCGACCGCCCCGGACTTCCGCAGCGCCGCCACCTCCGCCCGGGAGGGCGGACGGAGCCCCAGTTCTTCCAGCGCCGCGGCCGCCGCGGTGTAGCTCATTCCGACCCGCGGCTCGCCGACTTCGTCCTCGAGCGGCCGCGTCGCCGCGTAGAACTGGGGAACCTGATACCTCACCATGTCGAACGGTGGACCGTCCTCCGCCATCGGCCGGAATCGCGGCGCCGACACCTCGCCGCCCGGCACTGTGGACAACGCTGCGCCGCCGAGGTCCGACGACTTGAAGAGCGTCACGGACAGCGACCCGCCGCCGTAGGGCGTGTCGCGTCCGCCGTCCGCCGGGTCGTCGGGGGCGTCCGCCGGCGGCTCCGCGACGTACCGTTCCACCTCGTGCCAATAGTTCGCGGGAGCGCCGTCTTCCACGACCGACTTCCTCGCCACGAGGAGGTACCAGCCGGCCGGCGCCCTCACGGAGGCCGGCGTCACGCCCGGGGCTTTGATCACCCCCCGGTCCGGTCGCGGGTCGCCGTACCCGTCGATCGGGATCAACCAGGCCTCCGCCCCCTCCGGGACGGTTTCGATCTGAACCGAAGCCAGCGGCGGCGGTTCGGGCGTCGGGTCAACGGCGAGTTCTGGAGTCGTCGCCGGGTCCGCGGCGGTTCGCTCCCGGGTCGCCTCGACCGCCCACACGGCGGCGAGCGTGCCGGCGGCCGCGAGCCCGAGCAACGCCGCGCGGCGGCGGAGCAGCGGGGGGGCGTGCGGACCGGCGTCGGGCGCCAGGACGTCCGCCGCCTCGTGCAGCATCCTGGCCAGCGTCGCGCCGTCTTTGGGGCGGTCGGCGACTTCGAATGCCAGGGCCGTGCGGACGACCTCCCGCGCGGGGCCGGGCACGTGCGACGGCAGGGGCGGCGGCGGCTCCCGCAGGATGCGATCGATGATTTCTAAACCGCCGCCCTGGTACATCCGCCGGCCGGCGAGCAGTTCCCACAAGATCACCCCCAGGGCCCACACGTCCGTGGCCGCGCAGATGTCGGCGGACCGCTGCGAGGCCTGCTCCGGCGCCATGTACGCCGGCGTGCCCAGCCAGCGTCCCTCCCCGCTGAGCGTCTTGGATTCCGAACCGTCCAGAAACGTCGTCTGATGAGCCGGCGCCCCGAGCGTGTCGTCCGCCGACGGCCGGTGCGGCGCCCGGGCGATCCCGAAGTCGGCCAGCATCGGACGTCCCTCCGGCGTGAGCAGCACGTTCGCCGGTTTGAGATCCCGGTGGATCACGCCGTTGCGGTGAGCGTGACCGGCCGCCTCCGCGATCGGGATGAGGAAGCGGAGGGCGCCGACGGGCGTCGTCCACTTCGGCTCCGGCGCGACGGGCGATCGCCCCTCCACGGTCGCGTTGAACTGTTCCTGCAGGGTCCCCCCGAGGATCAGCTCGGACACGATGTAGCCCACCTCTCGGCTGGACGGCCGGTCGATCTGCCCCGGCTCCCCGGCCCGTCCGCCGTCCGACTCCGACGCGGCCCGCGGTCCCGAAGGCAACGGCGGGTCGTGTTCGTCGCGTTCCCACTCCAGCAGGGTGCGGAGCGCCGGCGACAGCGGCGCCGTCTCCACCCGCAAGACGCGGACGATGTTCGGATGGTCGAGCCGGGAGACGGCCCGGGCCTCGTGGAGAATCCGTTCGACCAGCGTCGGCCGATCGCCGCCGTCCGGAGCGAACAGCTTGACGGCCACCGGCTTCTGGAGGCGGCGATCCCAAGCGCGATAGACGACCCCGAACGCCCCTCCGCCCAGTCGCTCTCTGAGACGAAACTCGCCGACCGCCGCCTTCAGCGGCCGCGGATCGGGCGGATCGCCTCGGTCTTCGCCCTTCCCAACCGCACCGGCGGCCCCGGCCTCCGCGGAGCGGTCCGCCGAACGGGCCGCGGGGGATCGGGGCCCGGCCGGACGCTTCGTCGGGTCGACGTTCGTCGAGCCCGAACCGCTGACCGTCCGTTCGGACGTCGCACTGTCCCGGGAGCCGTCAGCGTCGTCGTCAAGGACGTCGTCGGCCGCCTCCCCGGGGGCTTTCCGCGTCCCGCGCTCCGTGGAACGTCGATCGTAGACCGTCGCTTTCCTCGCCGTTGCGAGCAATTCCTGATCTTTGGCGGGGCGATCCGGCCCGGTCATACTCGCTACGCTAGCCGGGCCGTCCCGACCGGGAAAGGCTGCTCCGAATGGCTCGGCAGTCGTGTCCGCCGCGGTCGGAACCACGGTTCGGTGGGATCTCCCTCCCGGCGACCTATGATGTGCACCCGTCCAGATTCGCCCTCCTCGTTTCTCCGACTCCCCCCTCTGCCTTGGCGAAACGCTCCTCTTCCGATTCCGACACCGCCGCCCGGCAGCGGAGCCCCAACTACCCTTCCGTCGGCCTGCCGGACGCCATCTCCCGGGCCACGCGGCTGTACGAGGGCGTCGGCACCGCCGGGGCCTCGCCGGACAGCGCCGCCAAGCTGATCGGCTACAGCAAGAACCACGGCACCGCCCGGATGACGATGTCCGCCCTGAAGAAATTCGGGCTGGTGGAGGAACGGAACGGCCGGGTCGTGCCGGCGAAGCTGACGGTCGATCTGGCCAACTTTCCCCCGACCCACCCCCGCCACGGGGCGGCGCTGCGGACGGCGGCGCTGTCGCCGACGATCTACCGGGACGTCTACACCCGCTACCGCCCGCACGGCGTGCTGCCGCCGGACGACGTGCTGGGGCCGGAACTGGTCGCCGACAGCGGCTTCCTGCCGGACAAGGTGGAGGGGTTCCTGGCGGACTTCCGCGGCTCGCTGGTGCACGCCGGCCTGCTCCGCGGCAACACACTGGCCGACGCGGAGCAGGCGCCGCACGGCGCCGCCCCGGAGCTCGCCGCCTTCGACGCCTCCGCCCCGCCGGTGCCGAAGAAGGGGGACGTCGTCCGCTGGACCGAGTCGTCGGAGGAGGAGGACGACGACGAGGCCGACGAGCAGGAGGGCGTCGTGCAGGGGCTCTCCGAGGACGGCGTGTGGGCCTTCGTGGAGGGCTACGGCGACGGCGTGCCGGTCGCCGACCTCACCGTCGTGGCGCCGGAGCCGGACGAAGAGGCGCAGGCCGACGACGATCGCCCCGCCGGCCCGGCCCCGCACAATCCCTTCGCCGGCCGCAAGTCGCCCACCCGCACCGAGGCCTGCGCCCTCGCCGAGGGCGACGCGGTGCTCACCCGCCCGGACGATCTCAGCCGGGAGAGTCTGGAGGAACTCCAGGCGTGGCTCGATCTGGTGATGAAAAAGCTCCGCCGGCTCAGCGAGGCGGCGGAGTAACCCTTCGCCCCCGGTTCGCCGTCGCCCCAAAAACGTTCTCCTGCAGAGCGTAGCGGCGAATACCAGCCCGATGCGCAAGCATCGGCCGGCGGCATCGCCGTCGAGCCGCACGACGCACGGCCGGAGCTTGCGCTCCGGGCTGGTAAGCCTCGCTGCGGTCACCAGAAACGCGCTCTCGACGACGCATTTGCATGGCAGCGTTCTTGGGCTCTACAGCGTGAACCACAGGTCGCACCCGCGGTCGGCGGCGGGCCGAAGCACGTTCCGCAGCGGATCGACGTCCCACTCCGGCGCCGCGAAGTCCGTCCGCCGTTCGTCGCAGCGGGCGGCGAAGCGGCGGACCTCGTCGCGGGTCAGCGTGCCGTAGGTTCGCTCCTCCGGGCAGGCGGCGCCGAACCACGGCCGGCCCTCCTCCAACGCCGTGCGGACCTGCGGGAACGGTTCGAAGAAGCCGGCGGGGAAGGCGTCCAACAGATCGAAATAGCGGAACTCCCGGTCCGTCGCCGCCCGTCGATCGAGGAACGCCCGCACCAGTAGTTCCGCCGCGTCGCGGCGGTGCGGCTCCTCCGGCTCGTCGGTCCGAGCGGGGAAGCCGTCGTCGATTACGGAGAGGGCCAAATCCGCCGCCCGCCGCATCGCGACGGGGTCGCGGCGGAAGGTCTCGACCTGCTCCGCCGCGAACCGTTCGACCGCCGCCCGGCTGCCCGCGTCGCCCGTGCCCGCGGCCAGCGTGAGCAGGTTGTGGTCGTAGGGCTGGAAGACGATGCGGAAGGCCACGGTTCGCTCCGTTCAGCGGTTCGCCGGCTTCAGGCGGCGGGCGAGTTGTGCCTTGTGCAGGTCGGGTCGCGGTCCGGCCGCGGGCGTTCGCCCCGGCGGTCACCGGCGAAGGAAACGTCCGGCAGGATGCCCGCCGGGTCCCGCTTTCCCCCGGCGTCGCCCCGTAGGGCCGAGGTCGGTTGGGCGGACAGCAGCGACGGGGCGAGGCAGAGAGCCGCGACCGCGAGCGCCGTCAGCACGGACCGGCGGGGCGAACGCATCATCGGGAGCTCTTCACGGATCAGGCGACGCCCCCGGCAGTCTACTCGACTTCCGCCGTCAGCACGGGCCGGCCCGGACCGCCGTTCGTCTGGTCCGACGAGAGGCGCCCCGGTTCGATCACCTCGGCCCGCAGCAGGAAGTAGCTGGCGTAGTCGATTCCCAAGCGGTCCGGGGCGTCCCAGCCGGCGTCCAGGTCGTAGGCCGGCAGGGTGGCGTCCAGGTCGTAGGTCCGCAGGGTGTCGGCGGCCTCGACGAAGCGGGGGGCGAGGCTGGAGAGCATCAGCGGGCTCACCAGCGTCGGCCGGAAGGCGGTGTACCCGCCGGGGCCGTCCGCGGCCGTCACCCCGGCGTGGCCGAGCGTCCGGTGCTGCCAGGAGATCGCCGCGGCCAACAGGCGGCGGTAGTCCGGGCCTTCGTAGCGGTAGGGTTCGGTCGAGGGGGAGCCGGACGGGTTCCAGGCGACGCCGCCGGGCCGGCCGCTGCCGACCGGTTCGTCCCACTCCGGCCAGAGGACCAGCGGGTAGAAGTAGGTGAACAGCGGCAGGTCGGTGCGGTGCGTCGCCGGGTGGAACGGCAGGCCGAACAGGCGATACAGGATCGCCCCCTCGCTGGTGTCGTTCCAGGTGTAGGGGATGATCCGCGGCGGGGCGGCGCCGGGCTCGCCGGTCCACTCCAGGCCGTGCAGGAATACGCCCTCGCGGGAGAGGAAGGCGACGTCCACCTCCGCCACGGCGGCACGTACGTCCCGCTCGAGGTCCGCCAGGCGCAGCGTTTCGGCCGCCTTGAGCAGCCCGGCGTAGAACAGGGCGGTGTCGATCGTCGACACCTCGCTGTGCTCCTTGGGGGCGCCGTCCGGGTCGGTGAAGTGGGCCAGCCAGCCGCGGTTGGCGGCCGGATTGGCCGCCCGGGTCGTCTCGAAGCCGCGCCGCAGATGGGCGGCGACCTCCTCCCGGTCCGCGACGCCGCGCTCGGCGAGCACCGCCAGGGCGTATCCCACCAACCCGGTCGCGGCGCTGGAGACGGTGTGCCGATCGCTGTTGCGGTCCAGCACCAGGCCGTTGGGCAGCACGAGGTCGGCCAGCGCCTCGTAGTACTGCTGGTCGGAGAGCCCCGGGCGGAGCGGGGCAAGCGAATCGAGCGGCGCGGGCACGGGGTCGCCTTCGAGGCGGGGGGCGGGGCGGGGCGTCGGATCGTCCGCGGGCGGCTCCGCGTCGTCCTGCGAGGAAGGCTCCTGCAAGGGACGAACCGTCGGAACCGGGGCGTCGACGTCGGCGGGGGGCCCGGCAGCATAGATCAGCCCCGCGCGATCCGTCATCACAGATTCGCCCCCCAAGCGTTCGTCCGCCCAGGAGCGAACGACTGCCGCCTCGGCCCACGGGGGGCGGGCCGGGCCGACCTCCGGCCCCGCCGGCTCGCCTTGGAACGCGGGCGCCAGCAGGACGGAAATCAGGACGGGGAAATTGGACACGGCACGCCTCCTTCAGAACGCTGGAAGGGCTGGCTCATACCTGAACAACCGTATGATGAACCCGGGATTCACGCCCCGCACATATCCACGACTGTCGTTGGTACGAACAATGCAGTCTTAGGCCAATCGCTCGGGGCCTGCCATCTTCGCGGCTCCGGGAATCCATCAAACCGCCACTTTTTCATGCCTGATCCTCCGATCTCCCCCGACGCCCGCGGCTCCGCGAAGCCCGACTTCGCCGCCGCAGAGGGCAAGGGGAATCCCCGAGCCGACAACTCGGGCGCCGCCCCCGATTTTTCCTCCGAGGAGGACGGATCCGCGGCGGACGCCGCCGCGGGCGACGGCGAGGTCGAGGTCCTCATCACCCCCCGGGCGGCCGTGCTGGACGAACTCCAGGTGACGGAGGAGGAGTTCGAATGGGCTCTCGGCCGGGCGCTGGACCTGTTGGAGGAAGGGCCGGAGGACGAGGAGGTCGCCGCGTTGGAAGACGTCGAAATCTGGCTCAACGGTCGGACCTTCCGATTGGAGGAGGTGGCGGAGGTGGAGATCGGCGGCGATCTGAGCGAACTCGGCCCCCTGCCCGATCCGGCCGCCGACGGCGAGGACGACGACGGGCTGGACGAGGAAGGGTAGACCGCCGCCGGACGGGCGGCGGGGCGAAACCGTCTCCCCGGGTTTGCGGCGTCTTCCTACAGTGGCCCGACGCCTCGCCCCCGCCGCGCCGGACGCCCGTTCGATGATCGCCCCGCCCCGCCTCCGCCCCGTCCTGACGCTCGCCGCCTGCCTGCTCGGCGTTCTTCCGTCGGCGGCGCCGGCGGCGGACGACCGGGCCGCGGAACGGGCCGCCATGGTGGAGCGGGCGCTGGTCACCGAGGGCGTGACGGACGAGCGCGTGCTGGATGCGCTGCGGACGGTCCCCCGGCACGAGTTCGTCCGTTCCAAGGACCACCGCCGGGCCTACGCCGACGCCGCCCTGCCGATCGGCCACGGCCAGACGATCAGCCCGCCGTTCATCGTGGGCTACATGACCGAGACCCTCGACGTGAAGCCGGGGATGAAGGTCCTCGAGATCGGCACCGGCAGCGGCTATCAGGCCGCGGTGCTGGCGGCGATGGGGGCGGACGTCTCCTCGATCGAGATCGTCAAACCGCTCGGCCGGGACGCCGCCCGACGGTTGGAGCGGCTCGGCTACGACAACGTCCGGGTGAAGGTGGGCGACGGCTACCTCGGCTGGCCGGAGCACGCCCCGTTCGACCGCATCATCGTGACCTGCTCCCCCGAGAGCGTGCCGCGGCCGCTGGTCCAGCAGCTCGCCGAGGGCGGCAAGTTGCTGGTTCCGCTGGGCGAACGCTTCCAGCAGACCTTCCACCTCTTCACCAAGCGGAACGGCGAACTGGCCGACGAACAGTTGGTGCCCACGTTCTTCGTCCCGATGACCGGCGAGAGCGAGGAGCGCCGCGAAATTCAGCCGGACGGCTTGCGGCCGCGGGTGGCGAACGCCTCCTTCGAGCTGGACGAGAACGGCGACGGCCGGGCCGACGGCTGGCACTACCAGCGGCAAACCCTGCTGATGCCGGACGCCCGCGACGGCGAGTCCGGCGCCCGGGTCGCCAGCGAATCCGAGTTGGGCGGGCTCTCGGCCAATTCCGGCGAGGCCCCGCACGGCGCCCGGTATTTGCGGATCGCCGCGAAGGACCCGGACCGCCTCGCCCAGATTTTGCAGGGTCTGCCGGTGGACGGCCGCCGGGTGGCGGCGGTGGGGTTGGCGATGCGCGTCCGCGGCGAGGCGCTCACCCCCCCCGCCGGCGGCGGTCCGCCGGCCGGGGCGGCGATCTACTTCTACGACAGCGTCCGCCGGGAGTTGCCGGGCGGGTTCATCGGCCCCTTCGCCGGCACCTTCGACTGGGACGAACGCGGCCGCCGCATCCCCGTGCCGCCGGACGCCCGGGAGATGATCGTCCGGGTCGCCGTCAAAGGCAGCGGCACCCTGGACGTGGACGCCCTCAGCCTGATCGCCTACCCCCGGGCCGTACCGGTGCGGTGACCCGGGGGACGCCGCCCCGGGGCCTTCCGGATTGACGCGGCGGCCTGAGGCGCGAGCATCGGGGTTCGGCGGCGCCGCAGCGCCGCCTCGTTCGCCGCCGCCCGGCGGGAGCGTCGCGCTCCGGACTCCCCCGCAGACTGATGATCGCCTTCGACCTCACCGGCTGGACCTGCCTCGCCGTCACCGGGCCGGACGCCGCGAAGTTCCTCCAGAACTTCTGCACGAACGACCTGCTGAAGGCCGAGCACGCCTGCGAGGCCTTCTTCACCAGCGAAAAGGCCCGCGTGCTGGGCCACGGCTGGCTGCTGAAGGACGCCCCGCAGCCCGGGACCGTCACCTTCGTCGGCACGCCCGGCCAAGGGCCCGGGCTGGTGACGCACCTCTCCAAGTACGCCCTGATGGAGGACGTGGAGTTCGCCGACCGCACCGGCGATCCGCTCTGGTTCGAGTCGCGGACCGACGGCTGGCCGCCCGGCGATCCGCTGGAGGGCGGCCTGTTTCACCTCTGCGACCCCTCCGAAGACGCTTGGACGCTGAGCGAGGAGGCCCGCATCGACGCCAAGCTGCCGCTGATCGGCACGGACCTGACGGAGGCGAACCTCTGCATGGAGGCCGACCGCCCGTGGGCCATCTGCTACACGAAGGGGTGCTACCTCGGCCAGGAGCCGGTCGCCCGGGTGCGGGCGCTGGGCAAGGTGAACAAGCTGCTGCGGGGCCTGAAGCTCGCTCCCGGCTCGCTGGCGCCGGCGAGCGGCGCGCCGGTCACGGCGGACGACGAGGAGGTCGGCGTCGTCACCAGCGCCGCGGACGACGTGGCGCTGGGGGTCGTGAAGCGAAAGTGGGCGGAGCCGGGCACGGCGGTGCGGGTCGGCGAGGCGGACGCGACGGTCTTCTAGGGTTCCTCCCGGAGCCGGAGGCCAGCCTCCGACTTGGGGGCCGCGGGACGGCCGGGTAGGCTCTCGGCCCCCGAATTCCCGTCGCCCTCTCCAAAACTCCGTCATGTCGAAACCCGTTCGCGTCGCCGTCACCGGGGCGGCCGGTCAGATCGGCTACGCCCTGCTGTTCCGCCTGGCCTCGGGCGAGGTGTTCGGCCCGGACACGCCGGTGCACCTGAATCTGGTCGAACTGCCCCACGCGATGGACGCCCTCGGCGGGGTCGTGATGGAGCTGGACGACTGCGCCTTCCCCACCCTGGCCGGCGTGACGACCGCCGACAGCGACCACCTGGAAGACGGCTTCCGCGACGCCGACTTCGTGCTGTGCGTCGGCAGCGTCCCCCGCAAACAGGGGATGGAGCGGGCCGACCTGCTGAAGGTCAATGGCGGCATCTTCGGCCCCACCGGCCGGGCGATCGACGCGGCGGCCGCGGAGAACGTGAAGGTGATCGTGGTCGGCAACCCCTGCAACACGAACTGCTTGATCGCCATGAGCCACGCCCCGCGGGTCCCGCGGGAGAACTGGTTCGCCATGACCCGGCTGGACCAGAACCGGGCCAAGTCGCAGCTCGCCCAGAAGGCGGGCGTCGGCGTGGGGGACGTGAAATCGCTTGCCATCTGGGGCAACCACAGCCCCACGATGTACCCGGACTTCGACCACGCCAGCATCAACGGCGCGCCCGTCCCGCAGGCGATCAGCGACCACGACTGGCTGAAGGGCGAGTTTCTGACCACCGTGCAGCAGCGCGGTGCCGCGATCATCAAGGCCCGCGGGGCCTCCTCCGCCGCCAGCGCCGCGAACGCCGCCCTGGACACGCTGAAGGACATCACCCGCCCCACCCCCGAGGGCGAGGTGTTCAGCGCCGCGATCTGCTCCACCGGCCAGTACGGCATCGACGAGGGCCTGATCTGCAGCATGCCCCTCCGCACCGACGGCGACACCTGGCAGGTGGTCGAGGGCTGGGACTACGACGAGTTCGCCCAAGCGAAGATCCAGGCCAGCGTCGACGAACTGAAAAGCGAACGCGACACGGTTCGCGACCTGCTGGGGTGAGCGGCGAACGCTTTCCATCTCGCCTCTCCACTACCTCTTAAACGGCGATGGGCTTCCCGAGTACCGACCTATTGCAGGTCATCTACTTCCTGCTGCCTGGATTCGTAGCGGCGTGGATCTTCTATGGATTCACTGCACATCCGCGTCAGTCGCCTTTTGAGAGGGTAGTGGAAGCATTAATCTTCACGGCGTTCGTGCAGGCCGCGACCGTCTGTCTACAAAGTTTCTCGCTTTGGGCAGGTCACCGCTTCGGCAGCCTCGGCGTCTGGACCGAAGCTGGAGGATTCGCTGTTGGTGTATTACTTGCTGGACCGATCGGCGCTTTAGCAGCGGCGATGTCTAACAGCAATGCCCCTCATGGCTGGCTGCCGGATTGGATTACGAAACGGACGTCGCTACCGAGTGAGTGGTACGCAGGATTCGCGAAATTCCCGAGGTTCACTTATCTGCGGTTGAAGGACGAGAGGACGCTCTATGGATGGCCGATGGAGTGGCCGGACACATCGGATTCAGGGCACTTCCTAATGACTCGCTGTGAGTGGATTCTTGCCGACGGAACTCGGGTGGAGCTGCCCCTCATCGAGGCGATGCTCCTTCCTGCGGAGTTGGTCGAAATGGTTGAGTTCGAGCTTCCTCCACAAAAAATGACGCCTTCAGCGATCCTCAAAAATGAGGAGTCTCTCCGAGAGATCCGCGATGCTCAGCAGGAGGTCGATATTGTCTCCGGAGGTGTGAACCGCGACGATGGAGGGAGTGCATCAACACACCAGGAGACGCATAATGGGGAAGAAGCACCAGTACCCGCCCCAAGAGGCGAAACAGAGACAAAGCGGCGGCAGAGTCATCCACCTCAGCGAGAATCCTCCGCCTCCGCCACAGATCACGACGGCAGAGAAGCGGCCGGTCTCTCCGCCTCCGCCACCGAAGACAGTTCCGAAACGGTGAACGAGCGGGGTGAGCGATGACTTTCGATTCCCCCCTCTGGCACCCGTTCACGCCGATGCAGGCGTTTGCGGAGGAGCGCGCCCCCGTCATCGCGGCGGGGGACGGGTTCGAGCTGATCGACACCGCCGGCAAACGCTATCTCGACGGCGTCTCCTCGCTGTGGTGCAACGTCCATGGGCACCGGGTGCCGGAGCTCGACGACGCGATCCGGGCGCAGCTCGATCGCGTCGCCCACAGCACGCTGCTGGGCCTGCGGTGCGACGTGGCGGATGAACTCGCCCGGCAACTCGTCCGCATCGCCCCCCGAAACGAGACGGCCGAGCCGCTGACGAAGGTTTTCTTCAGCGACAGCGGGGCGACCTGCGTGGAGGTCGCCCTGAAGATGGCCTTCCAGTACCACCGGCAGAAGGCAAAGCCGGAGAAGCGGGACCTGTTCCTCAAGCTCTCGCACGCCTACCACGGGGACACCGTCGGCACGGCGTCGGTGGGCGGGATCTCGCTGTTCCATACGATGTACGGCGAACTGTTCTACCAAACCGCCGCCGTCCCCTCCCCCACCCCGCCCGGCTACCCCTACGCCCTGCCGGAGGGGCACGACGCCGATTCCCTGCCCCGCTGGGCGCTGGCGGAAACCGACCGGCTGCTGGGGGAACACGCCGGGCAGGTGGCGGCCCTCGTGATGGAGCCGCGGGTGCAGGGGGCCGGAGGGCTGCTGATGCATCCGGACGGCTACCTGCGGTCGATCCGCGAGCTGTGCACGAAGCACGACGTGCCGCTGATCGCCGACGAGGTCGCCGTCGGCTTCGGCAAGACCGGCCGGACCTGGGCCTGCGAGACGGAGGGCGTCGTCCCCGACTTCCTCTGCACCGCCAAGGGCCTGACCGGCGGCTACCTGCCGGTCGCGGCGACCCTGACGACCGACCGCATCTACGACGCCTTCCTCGGCGAGCCGCACGAACTCCGCACCTTCTTCCACGGGCACACCTTCACCGGCAACGCCCTCGGCTGCGCCGCAGCGCTGGCCAGTTTGGAGAAGTACGAGGCGGACGACTGCCCCGCCAACGCCCGGGCGCTGTCCGCGGCGATCGGCGAACGGCTGGCCCCGCTGGCCGATTACCCCCACGTCGCCGCCGTCCGGCAGTGCGGGGTGATGACGGCGATCGACCTCGTCGCGTCCCGGGAACCGCACCGCCCCTACCCGCCGGAGCGCCGCATGGGGCATCAGGCCGTGCTGGCCGCCCGGGAGCGGGGGCTGATCCTCCGCCCGCTGGGCGACACGCTGGTGCTGATGCCGGCGGTGGGGATGCCGGTTTCGTTGGCGGATCGGCTGTGCGAAACGGCGATCGCCGCCGTCGACGCGGCAACCGGCGTCTGAGCGTTCCGCGGAAAAAGTAGCGCCGCCGGACCCCGCAGCAGGCGCGCCGGGCACGGCCGCTGCTGGGGAGAACTCTGCAACCGGTTCGAGCGCCGACTGCCTGATTGGCGGGCAGACAGAGCGGCCGGCAGCCGCCCAGGGCGCCGTTTCGACACCGATCGCAACGGCCGTGGCAACGCGCAAGTTCTTTCTGTCGGGGGGGCCCCGAGCGACGCATCCGCGGGGGACGGTTCTTCGCTCGGAAAGCCGTCTCCGCGTGTGGGTTCGGTGAACGGACGGTTTTGAGGGCTGTCTCGGTCCCCGGTTTGCATCGATCATCCGCACGTCGCGGACTGACCGCCGCGGCCGCCCCGCCCTCGCACCGTCTCGCCGTGTCGCCGATCGCCGCTCTCCGCCGTCCCGTCCCCGCCCGAACCGCCGCTTGGGCGGTCGTCGGCCTGCTGCTTGCGCCCGCGGCGTGCCCCGCTCAAGAAGAGGAGAGCGATCCCACGGGGCCGCCGGCGCTGATCCCCTGGTTCCCGGGCACGGCCCACGGCCAGACCTTCAGCGAGGGCTCGATCACCGCCCTGGCGGAGCACCTTGCCTCCAAGCCCTTCGTGCCGGACCCGCCGGTCCCGCAGGAGCTGATCGACCTCGACTACGACGCCTACCGCAAGATCGCCTGGAAGCCGGAGATGTCGCTCTGGCGGTATCTCGACGCCCCCATCCAGGCGGAGCTGATGCACCGCGGGGACATCCTGCGGAACAAAGTGCAAATCAACACCGTGCAGGACGGGAAGGTCGTCACGCTGGCCTTCGACCGGAACCTGTTCGAGTACCGCGGCGAGGTCGTCGGCCTGCCGGTCGACGCCGGGGTGGACTACGCCGGAATGAAGCTGCTCGGCTCGCTGCCGGGGCAGAAATACCTGCAGGAGTTCTTCGCCTTCGCCGGGGCCAGCTACTTCCGCGGCATCAGCGCCGGGCAGGTGTACGGGGCGAGCGCCCGGGCGCTGGCGATCGACATCGGCACGCCGCGGGTCGAGGAGTTCCCGATCATCCGCGGCCTCTGGCTCCAGCGGCCGGAGGTGGACGCGAAGACCGCCCGGGTCTGGGCGATCCTCGACTCCCACGCCGTCGCCGGCGCCTACCGCTTCGACGTGACCCCCGGCGACCCCACGGTCGCCGAGGTGCGGGCCACGCTGTTCTTCCGGCACGTGCCCACCAAGGTCGCGGTCGCCCCGGCCAGCAGCATGTTCCTGTGGGGCGACGGCTTCCAGAACCTCAAACAGGACGCCCGCCCCGAGGTGCACGACTCCGACGGCCTGCTGGTGCACGCTGGCGTGGAGGAGACCGCGAACCCGAACGGCCCCACCGAGTGGACCTTCCGGGCCCTCGGGCAGCAGAGCTATCCGTCCGTCAGCGGTCGCGGGTACGGCTCGATCCGCGGGTTCGGCCTGCTCCAGCGGGACCGCGACCCGGCCCGCTACGCCGACCCGGAAACCCGCTACGAGGACCGTCCCAGCCTGTGGGTCACCCCCCTGCCGCTGGACCCGTTCGGCGCCGGCCCCGGCGCCGCGGGCTTCGGCGGGGCGGAGGAAACCGACTGGGACGCCGTGCCGAACGTCTGGGCCGGCGGGACGGTCGAACTGCTGGAATACCCCACGGATTTTGAGGGGTTCGACAATATCGCCGCCTGGTGGGTGCCCGCGGTCCAGCCGACCGTCGGCGAGCCCTACCCGCTGGCCTACACGCTGTCGTTCGTCTCCGGCGACCCGCCGGAGCACAAGTTGGCCAAGGCCGCCGCCTGGACCCGCACCGCCGACCCGAACGATCCGGCCGCGACCCGGCTGACGGTGGACTTCGTGGGAGTGCCGAAGCGGTCGAACCCCGTTCCCCGGGTAACGACTCAGGGCGGCACCTATACGGACACCTCCCTGACCCCGATGGCCGACGGCACGCGACGCGTCACGCTATCGCTCAAACCCGACGGGGACGGTCCGGTGACCGTGGACGTCGCGTTGTTCCCCCAATCTTCAGAAGAAACCGGCGAAGGGTCGTTCGCCGGATCCGAACCTGAAGCCGTCGACTCTGCTTCCCCGGGCGAACTCTCGTCCGGTTCCCTGTCCGAGACCTGGAGGTTTTTATGCCCCCCGCTGCCCTGACCCCCGCCGAACTGAACGACCCCGCCGCGGCCGACGCTCACCCCTTCGCCGGAACCCTCGCCGATCCCGCCGCGCTCGACGCGGCCCGGGACGCCGTGGCCCGGTACCTCGGGGAATTGGGGCTCGCCGTGAATTCCCGCCCGGCCCGGACCGCAATCGCGGCCTGCCTGGACGCGGCGTTCGGCGAGGTCGGTCCGGCCGCTTCGCCGGCCGAGCTGTCCCGGGTCGCCCTGCGGCACGCGGCGTTGGGCATGTCCCGCTGGCTCACCGAGCTGAGCGACCGCGGCCCGACCCCGCCCCGGCACGCCAGCCTCGCGGCCCGGCTGTCCCGCGGCGGAATCCTCGCGGTCCCCGCGGTGCGGCGCCGCGAGATGACCCCGCAGCGGTTCGGCCGCTAAGTCGCCCCGCCGCGATCGTTGCGTACGTGAAGCCTTCTGAGGAAGCCTCACCGAGGAGCCTTCGCTGAGCCCCGCGTGTGGGTTTCGTCGGTCGCCAGGAGGCGACCGCGATCCCGCGATTTCTCCTCCCTTCTCCCCCGGCGGCCAAGACGGCCGGCGGACTCTCCGCCCCGTCGCCGCTTCCCCGTTTCGTTCAACATGTCTTTGCACGCCCCCGGGCCGGCTGGCGCCGCCCCGCCTTCGCCCCCGATCTGTTCCGCCTCCTGCACGGCGGTGCGGTCCGCCTTAGCCCTATTCACCGTCGCGTCCGCCGCGGCGGCGACCTGGGCCTTCGCGGGCGCCCTGCCGGACGTCTCCGCCTGGCTGCGGTGGCCGCTGGTCGGGCTGTTCGCCGTGTTGTTCGGCTGGATCGCCCTCTCCTTCTGGACGGCGACGCTGGGCTTCGTCTCCGTGTTGCGGCGGCCCACGCCGGCCGCGATTCCGGAGTTGGAGGAGGACTTCGACCCGCAATCCCTCCCGCCGACCGCGGTGCTGGTGCCGGTCTACAACGAGGATCCGACCCGCGTGTGCGCCGGCGTGCGGGCGATGCTGGATTCGCTGCGGGCGGTCTGCCCGGAGAAAGGGGGGGCGAGCCGCCGGTTCGACTTCTTCCTGCTCTCCGACAGCACCAACCCGGACGTCTGGCTGGCCGAGGAGCAGGCCTGGGCCGACCTCACCGACTCCCTGCCGGAGGGCGAGCGCGTCTTCTACCGGCACCGCCCGGAGAACACCGCCCGCAAGGCCGGCAACGTGGCGGACTTCGTGGAGCGTTGGGGCGACCACTACGAGTTCATGGTCACCCTCGACGCCGACAGCCTGATGGCCGGGCCGACGCTGGTCGAGATGACCCGCCGCATCGCCGCCGACCCGTCCTGCGGCATCCTCCAGGCGCCGCCCACGCCCGTGGGCCGCACCAGCGTGCTGGCCCGCTGGCAGCAGTTCGCCGCCCGGCTGTACTCGCCGGTGTTCCTGCGGGGCTTCAGCCTGTGGGCCGGCACGGACGGCAACTACTGGGGCCACAATGCGATCCTGCGGGTCGAACCCTTCCGGGCCTGCTGCGACCTGCCGGTGCTTCCCGGTCAGGCCCCGCTGGGCGGGGAGATCCTGAGCCACGACTTCATCGAGGCCGCCCTGATGCGGCGGGCCGGGTGGGGCGTGCGGCTGGCCGAGGACCTCGGCGGCAGCTACGAGGAATGCCCGACCACCCTGCTGGACTGGGCGAAGCGCGATCAGCGCTGGTGCCAGGGGAACCTCCAGCACGGTCGCGTGCTGTGGGAGGCCCGGCGGCGATTGCTGGGTCGCGGCGGAGGCGGCGCCGGCGGTCTGGCGCCCGTTTCGAAACTCCACCTGGCGATGGGCGTGATGGGCTACTGCGCCAGCCCGCTGTGGTTGGCCTTCCTGATCCTCACCCTGCTGGCGGCCGCCGTCGACGGGGGGCGAGTCGCCGCGGCGGGCGACGGTTCCGATCCCGCGACCGTCGGCCTGAGCCTGTTCGGCCTCAGCATGGGCATGCTGATCCTGCCCAAGCTCTACGCCCTGTTCGCCGCGGCCCGGGCCGGGCAGTTGGACGCGTACGGCGGGGGCCTGCGGGCGACGGCCGGCGTCGTCTGCGAGACGCTGCTGAGCGCCCTCGTCGCCCCGATCATGATGCTGTTCCACAGCCGCTTCGTCCTGACCACGTTGGCCGGGCGGGTGGTGACCTGGACCGCCCAAACCCGCGATGAACAGACCGTCACCTGGGCCGACGCCGTGCGGGCCCACTGGCCGGCGGCGGCGATCGGCCTGCTGGCCGGCTTCGCCGCGGGGCTGGCGGCGCCGGAGTCGCTGGCCTGGCTGGCCCCGGTGGCGGTGGGGCTGATTCTCGCCGGCCCGACGGCCGTGCTGCTCGCCAGCCGCGACGCGGGGCTCTGCGCCCGCCGTTGGGGCCTGTGGCTGACGCCCGAGGAGCTGGACCCGCCCCACGTGTTGCGGCGGCACGCCGAACTGCTGGCGACGCCCCCCGCCCCGAAAGACGCGGCGGAGTCGGTCAGCGCCGACGACGGTCCGCTGTTCGGCCGCGTGCTGCGGGACCCGGCCTTCTTCGCCCTGCACAGCGAGCTGCTGACGGCCACCGACGGAGACCGTCCCCTGCCCCCCGACGCCCGCGACCGCATCGAAACGACGGTGGTTCAGGGCGGCCCGGAGGGTTGGGCCCGCCTCACCCCCGCCGACCGCCGGGCCGTGCTCGGCGACCGCCGCACCCTGGCGGAGCTGCACGCCCGCACCCGGATGAACGTCACCGCGGCGTGAGAACCGATCGCTTGCAGTTTCGCAGGGGCTCTGAGCCTCGGGGCCCGCGACGCCGCAAGCGACCGCCGGCGCTTCAACCCCCGCTCCGTTCCCGCCGCCCACGCCGCGCCAGCGCCGCGTGGGCGGCGGCGTACGCCACCACGGCGATCACCAACGTCACCCCCGCGGAGGTCACCGCCCGGACCAACAAGATCCGCATGTTGTTGTGCGGCAGGGAGGCCCACGCGGCCCGCCCCGCCGCGGCGAGCGGCAGCAGGACGAACGCCGTGAGCACGGCGGTCCGCACCGCCGGCGGCACGGCCGACCGCGGCTCGCCGACCGGCTCGTGTCGCCGTAGTCGGACGAGGGCGTAGAGGCCGACGACCGGCAGCAACACGAACGTGCTGCCGTACTGCCCGAGGCGATAGCCGGGCATCGCGCGATGTCGCAGCGGCGCCCACTCCGGCAGGGTGAACCAGACCCGCTCCAGAATCGGCAGGGCCTCCACGCCCCACCGCCCGGCGTGGGTGAAGGAATCCCAAAGCACATGGCTGGCGGCGCCCAGCACGATCAGCCCCGTCGCCCACAGCAACGTCCGCAGAGTGAGCGGCGGTTGCGGCGTTCCCCGCGGCCGGTTGATCCGCGCCCGGACGGACTCCGGCGCGAGGTCCACCAGCGGCGCTTTGACGAAATACTCCCACGCGAGAAACGCCGCCATCCCCAGCGGCAGGCAGAGGGTGAACAGCCCGCGGACGGAATGCGTCGCCCAGTAGTCAATGACTCGCGGCAGGAAGACGCCAGCGTCCGGGATCATGCTCCCGATGACCAGCGCCGAGGCAGGCACGCTGCGATTCCCCGCGAACCGCCGCCGCAACCACGGCAACGCCGGCAACACGGCGGCGACGTGGGTGGGGGTGAAGGGCACGCGGGATTCGTAGTCCACCACGCCGCGGCCGTCGAGCGATCAGACCGCAACGACCGGCCGCGAAGTCTCACCACAACAAAAGATCTTGCTCCGGATCGCCTCCGGCGAGGCGAACGGCGTTCACGGCAGAGCCGACACTGGCGTCATCGGCGGCCGGGCCGGAGAGGACACGCTCCGCCGTCTGCTGTGCCGGCGCACAAAAAAACCGCGGCCGCGTCGGTCTCTGGGAGACGGAC